>JAWVFZ010000172.1:0-2666 GCA_033855555.1 Solirubrobacteraceae bacterium | reverse complement strand
CCGAGGTGGCGGCCAACCAGTTCGAGAAGCTCGGCTTCAAGCTGAACTTCCGGATCGTCACCCAGGACGCGCTGTACACGAAGTTCTGCGGCGTGCCGAAGGCCAACGTGGCCATCTGCCCGAACGTCGGCTTCTTCAAGGACTTCGTGGACCCGGAGTCCTTCATCAACCCGACGTTCAACGGCGAGGCGATCCTGCCGGCCAACAACACCAACTGGCCGCAGCTGAACGACAAGCCGACCAACGCGGCGATCGACAAGGCCGCGCTCCTGCCTCCGGGCGCCGAGCGCAGCAAGGCGTTCGCCAAGATCGACAACGACATCACGGCTCTGGCTCCGGCCATCCCGTGGCTGTGGGACAAGACCCCGCTGATCGAGTCCAAGAACGTCCAGGGCGTCGCGGACAACTACTCGACGGTGTGGCACCTGTCCTTCACCTCGTTGAAGTAGCGCAGTAACCCGACGGCTCCGTCGCCCGCTCACGCGGGTGGCGGAGCCGCCGCGGCTCCTCCACCATTCGTAACCGAGACCACTTTCACCATGGCCACCTACATCGTCCGACGCCTCCTCTGGATGATCGTCCTGTTGCTGATCATCAGCTTCCTGACGTTCCTCATCTTCAGCAAGCTGCCCTCGGCCGACCCCGTGTCCCTACGCGCCGGGCGCAATGCGACGCCTGAGCTGCGCGCGGCGATCAAGCACACCTTCGGGCTCGACAAGCCCTTCCTGGAGCAGTACCGGATCTACCTGGCCAAGCTCGTCCCGTTCGACGCGCATCGGGGCTTCAAGCCGCCGGACTTCGGCTACAGCTATCAGAACAACGTCTCGGTCAAGGCGCAGATCCTGGACCGCCTCCCGGCGACCGCCGGGCTCGCTTTGGGCGGCGTCGTCGTCTGGCTGCTCGTCGGCATCCCGGTCGGGATCATCAGCGCGATCCGCCGGGGCAAGCTCTCGGACAGGATCGCGATGGGTGCCGCGCTCGTCGCGATCAGCGCGCCCGTGTACTGGGTCGGCCTGGTCGCGCTGTACTTGTTCAGCAAGGACATCGGCAAGATCCAGATCTTCGATGGCGCCGGTTCCTATCCGGCCACCGGCAGCCTGTTCACCGACCCGTTCCACGTTGCCCCCAGCCTCTTCCTTCCCTGGATGGTGCTGGCGACGGCGTTCGCCGCCGTCTATGCGCGGTTCCTGCGCGGCAACCTGCTCGAGGTGATGGCCGAGGACTACATCCGCACGGCGCGCGCCAAGGGCTTGCGCGAGCGCACGGTGATCTTCCGCCACGGTGTGCGGTCGGCGATCACGCCGATCGTCACGATCCTGGGCCTGGACCTGGGGATCCTGCTCGGCGGCGCGATCCTCACCGAGTCGGTGTTCAACATCCCGGGGATCGGGCGCCTGGCCTTCGACTCGATCCAGAAGAGCGACCTGCCCACCGTGCAGGGAACCGTGATCATGGGCGCGTTCTTCATCATCGTCCTGAACCTCATCGTGGACGTGCTCTACGCGTTCCTCGACCCGAGAGTCAGGTACTAGCTCCGATGGCGCTGCTCGAGGTCAAGGACCTGAAGGTCCACTTCAACACCGACGACGGCATCGTCAAGGCCGTCGACGGCGTGTCGTACACGGTCGACAAGGGCGAGGCGCTCGGGATCGTCGGTGAGTCGGGCTCTGGCAAGAGCGTCTCGTCGCTGACCGTCATGGGCCTTACGCGCTTCTTCAAGAGCGCGGAGATCTCCGGCAGCGTGCTGTTCGACGGCAAGGAGCTGCTGACCGCCAGCGACGAGGACATGCGCCGGGTGCGCGGCAACGAGATCGCGATGATCTTCCAGGACCCGCTCTCTTCGCTGCACCCCTTCTACCGGATCGGCAAGCAGCTGGTGGAGGCCATCCAGGCCCACCAGGACGTCTCACGCGCCCGGGCGATGGACCGCGCTGTGGAGATGCTGGGCCTCGTCGGCCTCCCGGAGCCGCGCCGGCGCGTCGACTCCTATCCGCACGAGTTCTCGGGCGGCATGCGCCAGCGCGTGATGATCGCCATGGCCCTGGCCAACGACCCCAAGCTGCTGATTGCCGACGAGCCCACGACCGCGCTCGACGTGACCGTCCAGGCGCAGATCCTCGACCTGATCCAGCGGCTGCAGACCGAGCTCGACACGGCGATCGTGATGATCACGCACGACCTCGGGGTGGTCGCCGAGGTCGCAGACGAGATCGCGGTGATGTACGCCGGCGAGATCGTCGAGCATGCGTCCAAGGACAAGATCTTCGCGGCGCCCGAGCATCCCTACACGTGGGGCCTGCTGCGCTCGATCCCGCGGCTGGACCTCCCGCGCGGCGACGAGCTCGTGCCGATCGCCGGCAGGCCGCCCTCGCTGATCACGCTGCCCGGCGGGTGCTCGTTCCACCCGCGCTGCCCGTACGTGCGCGAGGCGCACAAGCACACCCATCCGCCACTGTCCCCCGTCGGCGACGACAGCGAGCACGTCGTCCGCTGCCTGCTCGCGTCCGAAACGCGCCGGCGGGTCTGGCGCGACCTGCAGTCGGGCAAGGCTCCCGAGCAGGCGCGGACCGCCGCCGGCCTCGACGCCGAGGAGGTCGCGCCGTCATGAGCGCGCTCATCGAGGTCCGCGATCTCGTCAAGCACTTCCCGATCCGCAAGGGGATCAT
>JAWVFZ010000171.1:0-5081 GCA_033855555.1 Solirubrobacteraceae bacterium | reverse complement strand
TCGGAAGCTAGGCTCCAGCGCTCCATGAGCGCCGCCGAGACCCGCACCCCGCACACCCGCACCGCCAGCTACGAGGCCGACCCCAGCGAGGTCGGCCGGGTGCTGCTGCTGTACTCCGGGGGCCTGGACACGAGCGTGATGCTCAAGTGGATCCAGGACGAGTACGAAGCCGAGGTCGTCGCGCTCACGATCAACCTGGGCCAGCCGGGCGAGGACTACGACGTCGTCAAGGGCAAGGCGATGCAGCTGGGCGCCGTCGCGGCGGAGGTCGTCGATGCGCGCGAAGAGTTCGCCACCGAGTACGTCGTGCCCGCGATCAAGGCCAACGCGATCTACGGGCTCGCCTACCCGCTGTTCACCGCGCTCGGGCGCCCGCTGATCGCCAAGCTCGCCGTCGAGTACGCGCGCAAGCATGGCTGCGACACGATCGCCCACGGCTGCACCGGCAAGGGCAACGACCAGGTGCGCATCGAGGCCACGGTCGCGACGCTCGCGCCCGAGTTGAAGGTGATCGCCCCGGTCCGGGGCTGGGCGATGGGCCGTGACGAGGAGATCGAGTACGCGCGCAAGCACAAGATCCCGGTCAAGGGCGGGATCGAGACGCCGCCCTACTCGATCGACGACAACCTCTGGGGCCGCTCGAGCGAGGGGCGCTGGATCGAAGACCTCGGCCATGCGCCCGACGACGACGTCTTCCAGCTCGTGACCCGGCCGGAGGAGGCGCCCGACGAGCCCGAGGTCGTCGAGGTGGAGTTCGAGCGCGGCGTCCCGGTCGCGCTCAACGGCGAGCGCATGGGGATCGTCGAGCTGCTCGAGGCGGCCGCGGAGATCGGCTGCCGGCACGGGGTGGGGATCGTCGACCACATCGAGGACCGGATCGTGGGCCTGAAGGTCCGCGACATCTACGAGGTCCCGGCCGCGGCGATCCTGTTGGCCGCCCACGCCGAGCTCGAGCGGCTCGTCGGCACGATCCACCAGAACCAGTTCAAGCCCCGCATCGACCAGCAGTGGGCATACCTGGTCTATGCCGGGCTGTGGTGGGAGCCGCTGCGCACGGACCTCGACGCCTACATCGAGGCCGTCAACGCCCAGGTCACCGGGACGATCGGGCTCAAGCTCTACAAGGGCCACGTGCGACCGGTCACGCGCTCGTCTCCGAACGCCGTCTACGACGCCCAGCTGGCGACGTTCGAATCCGGCGGCGCGCTCTTCTCCCAGCAGGCCTCGCCCGGGTTCATCGAGCTGTGGTCGTTGCAGTCGCGGCTGGCATATCGCTTGCGCGAGCGCTCGGAGGGGTAGCGTTCGGCTATGGCCTACAAGCTCCTAGGGTTCGCCGTGTGGCAGGTCACGAAGCTCGTGGTACGCCGCAAGGTTCGCAGCGCGAAGACCCCGCGCAACCTCGCGATAGCCGGCGTCGTCGGCGTGGCGATCGTCGGTGTGCTCGCCGCCGGCAGACACTCCGAATAGCCGTCCGCGGGCGCGCGTAGCGTCCTGGCCGTGAACGACCCCGACAACGTCGTCGATCCGGTCGTCCTGGCCGAGCGCCGCGCCCGGCGCGCGGAGCTGGCCGAATCCGAGCTGCGCGAGCTTCTGCGCGAGACCGAGCTGGGCGCCGCCGCGCTGAAGGGGCGCCTCGCGGCCGTCGAGGGCGAGCTTGCCGGGGCGCGCGCCCAGCGCGACGCACTGGCCGCCGACCTCGCACGGCGCGAGACGGAGCTGATCGCAGCCTCCCAGCGCGAGCACACCGAGCTGGCGCTGCGCTCCGAGGCCCAGACGCGCGCCGCGGAGGCGACGACGGGATCGCGTCGCGAGGTCGACGAGCTGCGCCTGAGGGTCATCGCGGCCGAGCAGCGCGCGGCGCTGTTGACGCAGATCGAGGCCGAGGTGGCCGAGCGGCTGTCCAGGGCGGTCGCCGCCGAGAAGGAGATGGTGGTGCTGCGCGCCGAGGTCGAGGCGCGCCAGCACGAGGTGCTCGGCCTGCGCCAGGAGCTCGAGCGCTACGCGCAGCAGGCGCTGCGGATGCCCGTGGAGCCGCGCCCGGCGGACGCCGAGCTCGCCGAGCGGATCGCCGCCGAGCGCAGCGCGTTCGCCGCCCAGATCGCCGCGATCGAGCGCACGGTCGCCGAGATGCGCCCGCAGCTGGCCGCCGCCGTCACCGCGCTCGCCGAGCGCATGGCTTACGAGCGCGCCGAACGCGAGGCCGCCGAGCGGGCGCTCGAGACCGAGCGGGAGAAGGTCGCCGACCTGCAGGACCGGCTGGAGGCGGTCACGCGGCGCGAGGCGGCGGTGGCGGAGGTCGTCGCCGAGCTGTCGGCGTCGGTGACCGCCCTGCGCGAGCGCTTCGCCAGCGAACTGGAGACGCGCGTCGCCGAGATGGCGGGCGCCGCCGACGCGCTGCGCGCCGAGCTCGGCCGCGAACAGGCCCAGCACTCCGCGGCACAGTCGGAGCTCGCGCGCGAACAGGCCCGCCATGAGGCCGCAAAGTCCGAGCTCGAGCGCCAGGGGCTCCACCGCGAGGCGATCCGCTCCGAGCTGGCCCAGGAGCGCGCGCAGCGCGAGCAGGCGCAGACCGAGCTGGAGCGCGAGCGCCTGCGTCTCGCAGAGCTCGCCGGCGAGCTCGCGGCGCTGCGGGCGACGCCCGCGCCCGCGCCGCCGGCAGTCGACATCGCGGAGTTCACGCGCGCGGCCGAACGGCTGCGCGCGCAGATGGAGGCCCTGCCCGAGGCACCCGAGCCGGCCGCTGAGCCTGAGCCACCGGCGCCGGGCCCAGGGGCGCCGCGGCGCCGCGAGGAGCTCGCGGACATCCTGGCGGCGCAGCAGGCCGCGGCAGCGGCCGCCCGCGCACCCGTGCAGGCCCCGCAGGTCCCGACCTTCGCGGCCCCGGCCGTCACGCCCGGCGAAGATGCCGCAGGCCCGTGGCTGTCCGAGGCGATTCGCAGGGTGGGGAGGGGCGATCCCGGCCTGGCGGCCGAGGTCCTCCTCGCGCTCGTGCCCCTCCAGGCGCAGGCCTCGCGTCGCGACGTCGCCTACCAGCTGACGATCCCGGCCACGGGGACGTGGCGCGTGGCGCTGCGCGACAACGAGGCGGCCATCGAGCCGGGCACGACCGCCGGGGCGACGGACTTCGGCATCAGCGGTTCGCCGGGTGCGCTCGCGGCGCTGCTCGCCGGGGGCGGCCGGCGCAGGATCAGCGCGCGCGTCGAGGGCAGTCGCCTGCGCCTCAGGCGGCTCGCCCGCGACCGCCGCACGACGCCGACGCTCGCGCAGGCGACCGCGGCCGGCGGCCGCTTCTCGCTGCGGGCCGTCCTGGCGCTCACCGCAGCCGTGGCGCCCGAAGGCGACCGCGGCGCGGTCACCTTCGACACCGGCGCCGAGCAGATCACGGCCGTCGGCACGCGCGGCGGCGCCGTGTTCCTGCGGACCAGCCCCGAGAAGTCGACCGCGACGCTGCACGGGGCGGCCTCCGATCTCGTCGCGCTGCTGATCGGCCTGGCCCCCGAGGCCCCGATCCGGATCAGCGGCGACGCCGCTCAGGCCGCCGCGCTGGTGGCCCGCTTGCACCGCGCGCAGGGCCTGCGCTGAAACCCCGCAAAGAGCGGAAGCGCGCCTACCCGCGGCCTCGGCCCCGTCCGGGCCGGCGCCTACCATCACCTGCTCGTGAGCACCTCGCCCTGCGCCCATCTGCATGTCCACTCCGAGTACTCGCTGCTCGACGGTGCGTGCAAGATCGAGGGCCTCGTGGAGCGCGCGGCGGCCTTCGGCCAGCCGGCGCTGGGTCTGACCGATCACGGCGTCATGAACGGCGCCGTCGAGCTCTACAAGGCCGCCAAGAAGGCCAACATCAAGCCGATCGTCGGCTGCGAGATCTACTTCGTCGACGACCACGCAGACCAGACCCCGCGCAAGGAGCGCAACCATCTCACGCTGATGGCGGAGAGCGACGAGGGCTACCGCAACCTGGTGAAGCTCAGCTCGCTCGGGTTCCTCGAGGGGCTCAACCGCGGCAAGCCGACGCTGGACATGGGCCAGCTGGCGGCGCACAGCAACGGCATCATCGCGCTGACCGGCTGCCTCGCCTCCCGCTTCGCCAGCCGCATCACCGACGGCGACGAGGCCGGCGCGCGCGCCCACGCCGACGAGCTGCTCAACGCGTTCGGCTCCGAGAACGTCTTCTTCGAGGTCCAGAAGAACGGCCTCGCCGAGCAGGAGCGCGTCAACGAGGTGGCGGTGCGCGTCGCGCGACAGCTCGGGCGCCCGCTGGTCGCCACGGGCGACGTCCACTATCTGCGCCGCGAGGACTACCACCACCACACGGCGCTGCTCTGCGTGCAGACGAAGTCGACGCTGGCCGATCCGAAGATGACGTTCTCGACCAACGAGTTCTTCCTCAAGGACAACGCCGAGATGGCCCAGGACTTCTCGGCCTGGCCCGAGGCGATCCAGTCGACGCTCGACATCGCCGAGCGCTGCAACGTCGAGATCGAGCTCGGCAAGCAGCTGATCCCGCGGTTCCTGCCCGATGGCGAGGACGAGCGCGCCTACCTGCGAGAGCGCGTGATGGAGGGGCTGTGCGCGCGCTACGGCGAGCCGCCGCCCGCCGAGGCCGTCGAGCGCATGGAGATGGAGCTCGGCGTCATCGACCGGATGGGCTTCAACGCCTACTTCCTGATCGTGTGGGACTTCGTCAAGTGGGCCAAGGACAACGGGATCGCGGTCGGCCCGGGCCGCGGCAGCGCGGCCGGAAGCATCGTCGCGTACTGCCTGCGGATCACCGACATCGACCCGCTGCGCTACGACCTGCTCTTCGAGCGCTTCCTCAACCCCGAACGCGTGTCGATGCCGGACATCGACATCGATTTCTCGGTGCGCGGGCGCGAGCAGGTGATGCGCTACGTCGTCTCCAAGTACGGGCGCGACGCCGTGGCCCAGATCGTCACGTTCGGCAAGATGTTCCCGCGCGCGGCGACGCGCGACGCCGCCCGCGTGCTCGGCCACGACTACGGCGTCGGCGACCGGCTCGCCAAGCTCATCCCGGATCCCCAGCAGGGCCGCCCGCCGAGCTTCAAGGACTGCCTCAAGGA
>JAWVFZ010000170.1:0-3586 GCA_033855555.1 Solirubrobacteraceae bacterium | reverse complement strand
CCTCGAACGCGGGGAGCACCACGTCGCGCTTTGCGCGGTAGACCTGGCGGACCGCGTCGACGTGGTCCTCGTCGCCCCAGGCGGCCACCGCCGCGCGCTGGACGAACTCCTGCGGCGCGACGCCGACGTTCGGCCGGTAGCGCTTGAGGGCCGCGACGATCTGCGGGTCCCCCGCAGCGAACCCGCTGCGGTAACCCGGCATCGACGAGCGCTTGCTGAGCGTGTTGAACGCCACCACGTTCGTGCGGTCGTTGAGGGCGAGCGCCGAGGCGGGCGGGTCCGGCCCGAAGAAGATCTCGCTGTAGGCCTCGTCGCTGGCGAGGACGAAGCCGTGCTCGCGAGCAAGCCGGGCAGCCCGATCGAGGAAGCCGAGCGGCACGGTCGCCGCGGTGGGGTTGTTGGGGTAGTTCAGCCACAGCAGCGCGAGCGCATCGAGCGGCAGCGCATCGAGATCGGGCAGGAACGAGCGGTCGGCCAGCAGCGGCGCCGCGACGACCTCGCGGCCGGCGAACAGGGCGCCGCGCTCGGGGACCGGGTAGCCGGGCGTCGTGACGGCCACGCTTCCCGGCCCGACGACCTGCGCCAGGTGGAAGATCGCCTCCTTGGATCCGAGCGTCGGCACAACCTCCGTGTCGGGATCGAGCGCCGTGCCGAACCGCCGCCCGGCCCAGCTCGCGATCGCGTCGCGCAGCTCGGGCAACCCGTCGGCGGCGGGATAGGTCGACATCGGCTCGATCGCGTCGGCGAGCGCGCGGCGGATGAACGCCGGAGTCTCCTCGCGCGGCTCGCCGACCCCGAAGTCCACGACCTGCTCGCCGAGGGCGATCCGCTCGTTCTTGGCCTGCGTCAGCCGGACGAAGGGGTAGGTGCGCATCGCCTCGAGTGTGGGATTCAGCCGCACAGCACCGACTCCAGCGCCCGGAAGCTGCGCACCAGCGCCTCGATGCCCACGAGCTCGTCGCGGCGGTGCGCGTACGCCGGATCGCCGGGACCGAAGTTCACCGCCGGGACGCCGACCAGCGCAAACTCGGCGACCGGCGTCCACGCCTGCTTGGGCAGCACCTCGAGCGAGCCGCTCTCGACCAGCCGTTGCACGAACGGGTGCGACACGGCGACCGGGGCGCTCGGCGCGTTGCTCTCGATCACGAGCTCGCGGCCCTCGCCGTCGCAGAGCGCGTGCAGCCGCGCGTCGGCGTCGGCGGCCGAGCGCCCGGGGGAGTAGCGGTAGTTGACCTGGGCGCTGGCACGGTCCGGGATGACGTTGCGCGCGATGCCGCCTTCGATCCCCACGATGCTGACGGACTCGACGAACTCGAGCCCGTCGAAGTCCAGCCGCGCCGGCGGCGCGGCGTCGGCCAGCTCGGCGATGGCGCGCGCGGCGCGCTCGATTGCGTTGTCGGCAAGCCACGGCCGCGCGGAGTGGCCGCTGACGCCGTGGAAGGTCCACGTTGCGTTGACGTTGCCCAGGCAGCCGGCGTGGATCGCGTTGTCGGTGGGCTCCATGACGATCGCCACGTCGGCGTCGCGGAGCGCTGGCTCGCGCGCCAGCAGCGGGGTCAGCGATGACTCGGAGACGGGCAGCTCCTCCCGCGGGAAGAAGCACAGCGTCGTTCCGGGCGCCCGCCCGGCGATCGCAAGCTCCACCATCACGGCGAGCGCCGCCTTCATGTCGCTCGCCCCGAGCCCGTGGACGGCTTCGCCGTCGGCGCGCCCGGGCCGATTGCCCTGCGCGGGGACGGTGTCGAGGTGGCCGGCGAGCACGATCGGCCCGTCGCCGACGAGCACGCAGCCGTCGCCGGCGTCCCGGGCTCCCGGCACGACGGACATCAGGTGCTGCGCGATCGCGGCCTCGTCGCGCGACTCCGACGGGATGTCGACGAGCTCGAGCGTCCGCGCCGCGAGCCGGCGCGCCAGCTCTTCGTCGCTCACGCGCCGGACTCTATCGTTGGGCGCCGTGCGCTACTGCGGGATCGACGTCGCGGCCAAGGCCGCCGGGCAACAGCTCTGCACGCTCCACGAGCGCCGCGGCGCCGACGGGACGGAGCTGGTGGCGACGTTCTTCGAGCCGGGCGACGTCGCCGCCGTCGCGCACACCATCCTGGGCTTCGGCGGCGAGGCGGTCGTGGCGATCGATGCGCCGTCGAGCCGCCGCCTGGACCTGCTGGGCGCCGGTGCGCCGCTGCGTGAGGAGCTCGGCCTGCCTGCCGGGCGCTACGAGCGCTCGCGGGTGTGCGACGCGCTGCTCTTCCGCCGCGGCCTGCCGCTGTACCCGGTGCCGGCGGCGGAGACGGCGCTGGCGCGGTGGGAGCTGTGGATGGACAGCGGCTTCGCGCTGTTCGCCGCCCTCGAGAGCCTGGGGTTGTTCCGCCCGGAGCCGCGGGTAGGCGCGATGGCGCCGGTCGGCGACGGCGCGCTGCGGTTCGGTCGCGTGTGCGAGACCTATCCCGACGCCGTCTTCTGCTCGCTGCTCGGGCATCGCCCCAGCCCCAAGCGCACGCCGTGGGGCCTCCAGCAGCGGATTGCCGCGCTGAGGCTCCGGGGCGTCGCCGACGACGATGGCGGGCTGTGGCACCGGACGCTCGACGAGCTCGATGCGTGCGCAGCCGCCTACGCCGCGTACGCGCTGGCCAACGGCGCCGGCTCGTGGGTCGGGGACCCGCGTGAAGGCGTCATCGTGCTGCCCGTCGAGCAGCTCGCGGAGCGCTACGAGAAGCTGCCGCCGCCGACGCGCACGGCGCTCGCCGCCTGAGAAGCGGTTCCAGGATTCAGCCGCCGGTAGGGTGGCGCTGGATGTTCGTCCGTGCCCGCATCATCGTCGCGCTCCTCCTGCTCGTCGTGCTCGCCGTCACCGCGGGCGGCGGTGCCACGGCGCAGACGGCCACGACCCCGCCGCAGGTGGCGCCGGTCGTTCTCCCGCGCGACCACGGCGCCCATCCCGGATTCGGGATCGAGTGGTGGTACTCCGCCGGCCTGGTCCATGACGCCGCCGGCCACCGGTACTCGTACTTCGCGACGATCTGGAAGGCGGGCTCCGCCGGGCTCGCGCATGTGAACCTCATCGACCTTGCGAGCAACAAGACGGTGCTGAGCAGCGACGACGTCTCGTCCGCTCCCGTCATCGGCTCCGGGCCACTCTCGATCGCGGTCGGCCGGATGAGCTACCGCTGGCAGGCGAAGCCGGGGCGCTTCGGGCGCTTCCTCGTCCACGCAAACACGACGGAGGGTGCGATCGACCTGACGCTCGTGCCGCGGCGCGCCTACGTCCGCCACGGCAACCGGGGCGTGATCCAGCAGGGCCGGGGCGGCCCGTCGGCGTACTACTCCGCCACGCGCCTGGCGGTGAGCGTCAAGCGCCGTGTGGGCGGTGCGACGAAGACCCTGAGCGGCGAGGGCTGGTTCGACCACCAGTGGGGCAACTTCACGGCGAATCCCGAGTCGCTGCACTGGGACTGGTTCGCGTGTCGTCTGACGGATGGCCGCGACCTGATGCTCTACCGCTTCCTGGACCTGGCGAACCGACCGCTTCCGCAGGCGTACACGGGCACGCTCGTCAGCAGGACCGGCGCCGTCACGCACCTCTCGTCGT
>JAWVFZ010000169.1:0-4552 GCA_033855555.1 Solirubrobacteraceae bacterium | reverse complement strand
CTGGCTGCACGCGATGGGAGTCGGCGACGCCATCCGCGAGCTGATGCCCGACATGACGTTCACGACCCCCCATGGCACGGTGCGCTACCGGCTGCCGTGGACCTGGGCCGCCTTCGACTACCGCACGCTGTGCGAGCTGCTCTTCGCGCAATGCGACGCCCGCTTCGAGACGGCGAAGGTGCACGGTCGCAGCGGCGAAGTGGTCCACACCGACCGCGGCGACCTGGCCGCACCGTTGATCGTCGACGCGCTCGGCTGGCGGCGGGTGCTGTCTGGCGAGGGCTATCAGCCTCCCGCGGCGCCGCTCAGCCGCGGCCTCGAGGTCCATCCGCCCGCCCAATCCAAGGCGGGCACCTCGCCCGCGCTGGATGTCTGGGTCGACCGCTCGCTCGCCCGTCGCGGCTTTGCCTGGCGCGTGCCCGCAGGCGGCGAGGAGCGCATCGGCGTCGGGTCCTACGAGCCGCGCGACCACGTGCGCACGCCGACCGAGGAGCTCGCCGCGCGGCTGCAGGCGCCGGCCGAGCGCTGGCAGGGAAACTGGTTCCCGCACCGCCTGCGCCCCGCCACAGAAGACGGCGTCTTCTTCTGCGGCGACAGCGCCGGGCATTGCTTCCCGCTCAGCGGGGAGGGGATCAGGACGGCGTTCTATTTCGGCATCGCGGCCGGGCGCGAGCTGCGAGCCGTCGTCGCCGGCGAGCGCGGCCGCGAGGAGGGGCTAGCCCGCTACGGAGCCTTCAGCGAGGGTCATGCGCCGGCGTTCCGCAGGGCGCTGCGCCTCCAGCGCCTGGTCCCGGCGCTCCCGCCACGCGTGCTCACGCTTGCGCTTCGGGCGCTCTCGCGGCAGCCGCTCGTCGATCGCATGTTCGGCTGGTACCTGGCGCAGGCGCCGCCCCCGGGCTAAACCCCGGGGAACCGGGGGCCGATGAGTTCTCGTGGCATCTCAGCCAGATCCCCATGATCCGCAGAGCGCGGAGGCTCGCTGGCGCACGCTTGTCGAGCAGATCCCCGCGATCACCTACATCTCCGACTTCGACGTGCGCGGGACCCTGCGCTGGGTCAGCCCCCAGATCGAGCAGCTGCTCGGCTACTCGCCCGAGAACTTCGTGACCGAGCAGGACCTGTGGCACCGGCTGGTCCACCCGGACGACCTCGAGCGCCTCCGTGAGGAGGAGGAGCGGAGGTTCAACGCCGCCGAGGACTTCGACATCGAGTACCGGATGATCGCGCGCGACGGGCGCATCATCTGCGTGCGCGAGCAGGACTGCATCGTGCGCGACGCCGCCGGCACGCCGCTGCTGACCCAGGGCGTCCTGCTCGATGTGACCGCGCAGCGGGTGACCGAAGACGCACTGCGCGAGGAGCGCGACCGCGCCCGGCGCTTTCTCGACGTTGCAGGCACGATCGTCGTGCTGGTCGACGCGGAGGAGCGCATCGCCCTCATCAACCGCGCCGCATGCGAGCTGCTGGGCTATGCCGAAGGCGAGCTCCTGGGCCGCAACGCCTTCGACACCCTCACCCCGCAAGCGGCGCGGGAGGACGCGCGCGCCGCCCATCGGCGGATCATGCGCGACGGGACCGAGCCCAGCAGCGGCGCGGAGTACGCGGTGCTGACCCGCGACGGGCGTGCGCGCACGATGCTGTGGCGCAACACGCTCCTGCGCGGCGAAGACGGCAAGCCCACCGGGCTCCTCAGCTCGGGCCTCGACGTCACCGAGCGCCTCGAGGCCGAGCAGCAGGTCGTCTACCTCGCCTACCACGACTCGCTCACCGGCCTGCCGAATCGGGCGCTGCTTGCCGAGCACCTCGATCTGGCGCTCGCCCGCGCGCGGCGCAGCTCCGCCTCGGTCGCGCTGCTGTACCTCGACCTCGACGACTTCAAGCTGGTCAACGACTCCCTCGGCCACGCCGCCGGCGATGAGCTGCTGTGCCAGATCGCGATGCGCCTCCAAGACCGCCGTCGCGCGACCGACCTCCTTGCGCGCCAGGGCGGTGACGAGTTCCTGGTCCTGCTCTCGGACCTCGAGACCGATCCGGTCGCCACGGCCCGCGTCGCGGCAGACGGCATGCTCGAGGCGCTGTCGCGCCCGTTCACGATCTCCGGCGCCGAGTTCAACGTCGGCGCGTCGATCGGGATCGGCCTGTTCCCGCGCGACGCCGCGGACGCCGAGCAGCTGCTGCGCCACGCGGACGCCGCGATGTACCAGGCCAAGGCGCAGGGACGCAACGCGATCTCGCTCTACTCGGGCGAAGGCCATCAGTCGCGTGACCGGCTCTCGCTGTCCTCGCGTCTGCGCAAGGCGGTCGCCCGCGAAGAGCTCGTCCTGCACTGGCAGCCGATCGTCGACCCGCGCGACGGTCGACTGTCCAAGATCGAGGCGCTCGTTCGCTGGGAGGATCCGCGACGCGGTCTCGTCCCGCCGGACGAGTTCGTCCCCTTCGCCGAGGAGACCGGGCTGATCGACGCGATCGGCGAGTGGGTGGTGGGCGCGCTCTGCCGCCAGCGCGTGGCCTGGCGCGCGGAGGGCCTCGATCCGGAGGTCACGTTCAACGTCTCGCCGCGCGAGCTGCGGCGCCCGCTCTTCGCCGAGCACCTGCGCGCGCGCCTGGACGAGCACGGCCTGGACCCGGGCAGGGTCATCGTGGAGGTCACCGAGTCCGCGGCGATGGGCGAGCAGGGCAGCGCCGAGCCTGTGCTGGCCGAGCTCGCCGCGGCCGGATTCAAGGTCGCCATCGACGACTTCGGCGCCGGCTATTCGTCGTTGAGCCGCCTGCGGGACCTGCCGGTGCAGGTGCTCAAGATCGACCGCTCCTTCCTGCGCGAGGTGCCGGCACGCCCGGAGGCGACCGCGGTGGTCACAGCGATCCTCGAGCTTGCTGGGGCGCTGGGGATGGAGACCGTCGCCGAAGGCGTGGAGACCGCTGAACAGCGCGCGTTCCTGATCGAGCGCGGCTGCCCCCTCGCCCAGGGCTTCCTGCTGGGCAGGCCGATGCCTGCACGCGACCTCGAGCCGATGCTCAGGCGCGCAGTCGTCGCTCGGTAGCCTTCGGCTCCATGGACGTCCGCTTCGACGAGCGGGGCCTCGTCCCGGTCGTCATCCAGGACTGGCGGACGGGGGAGGTCCTCACCCTTGCCTATGCCAACGAGGAGTCGCTGGCCCGTACCCGCGAGACCGGCGAGCTGCACCTGTGGAGCCGCTCGCGCGACGAGCTCTGGCACAAGGGCGCCACCTCGGGGAACACCCAGAAGGTCCGCGCGCTGCGCCTGGACTGCGACGGCGACGCCGTGCTCGCCCTCGTCGAGCCCGCCGGTCCTGCCTGCCACACGGGCGCGCGCACCTGCTTCCACAACGGCGAGCTCGCGCCGCCCGCGCCGCACGAGGCGCTGCCCGCGCTCGAACGCACGCTCGCCGACCGCCAGCGCGACCGGCCCGAAGGCTCGTACACCGTCCAGCTGCTCGACGACCCGGAGCTCACGGGCGCGAAGGTGATGGAGGAGGCCGAGGAGGTTGCCCGCGCAGCGCGCGAGGAGACCGACGACCGCGTCGACAACGAGGCGGCCGACGTTCTGTACCACCTGGCTGTCCTGCTGCGCGGCCGACAGCGCTCGCTCGCCGACGCCGGGGAGGTGCTCAATGGCCGCCGCCGTTAATTCGGGGGCAATTCCTCTCGTCGAGCCCAGCCTCGACGAGGTCCGCGAGCTGGCGCTCGACTACAACGTCGTGCCGCTGCGCAACCGCTTCCTCGACGACTGCGAGACGCCCGTCTCGGCGTTCCTGAAGCTGCGCGGGCTCAACCCGCAGTACCCGGCCTTCCTGCTCGAGTCAGCGGAGCAAGGCCAACGCGTCGGGCGCTACAGCTTCATCGGGCTGCGTCCGCGCAAGGTCCTGCGCTGGTCGCTGGGCGACGAGGGCGATCCCTACGCGATCGCCGCCGAGGAGGTCGCCCGCCACCGGCAGGCGACGTTCCCCGACATGCCGCCGTTCGCCGGCGGCGCGGTCGGCTACTTCGGCTATGACCTCGTGCGCACCGTCGAGCCACTCGGCGAGCCGAATCCCGACGAGCTCGGACTGCCGGACATGGCACTGATGCTCAGCGACGTCCTCGTGGTCTTCGACCACCTGCGCCACGAGATCACGATCATCGCCAACGTCTACGCGTCGGAGCCAAGCGAGGTCGAGGCCGCCTACGCCGACGCGCTCGCGACGATCCGCAAGGCGCGCGACCTGCTCGCCGGCCCGGTGCCGCGCCACGAACCCCATCCCGACCGCGCGGTCCCGACGTTCGAATCCAACATGCCGCGGGAGGCGTTCGAGGCGATGGTCGGGCGCATCGTCGAGTACGTGCACGCGGGTGACGCCTTCCAGGTGGTGCCGTCGCAGCGCTGGTCCGGCGAGGTCGACGTCGACCCGTTCTCGATCTACCGCGGCCTGCGCCACGTGAACCCGAGCCCGTACATGTACTTCCTGGACTTCCGCGACTTCCAGGTTGCCGGCGCGAGCCCAGAGCCGCTGCTGACCGTGAGCGGCCGCCGTGCCTCGACGCGCCCGATCGC
>JAWVFZ010000168.1:0-5562 GCA_033855555.1 Solirubrobacteraceae bacterium | reverse complement strand
CCGGCGATCCCGGCGTAGACGACGACCGCGAAGATCGCAACGCCGATGAGCCCCGTCAGGACCTCGAGCTGCGGCGGCACGCGCAGCACGCGCCGCTGGCGCGGCTGCTCCAGGCGCGGCTTGGGCCACAGCACAGCCAGGCCGACGAATGAGACGACGAGCACGATCGCCGCTCCCCACGCGAAGAGCCAGCGCGGGATCGGCAGGTCCTGCTTGCCGACGAGGCCGTGGGCGGCCGCGCTCGCGGGCAGCGCGAGCGCGGCCACGAGGGCCCAGGCTCCCGCCGCCGTCAGGCGCCGTCTCATGGTTGGACCTGCAGCGAGGCGATCTGCTCGCCGTGCTGCTCGAGCTCGACCACGAACTTGCCGTCCAGCTTGGCCGGGAAGCGGAAGTGGACGGTGCCGCCCTTGGCCACGTCCTTGTGGAAGTCGTAACCATGGATGTGAATCTCGTCGGCCGTGTCGGACTTCACCGTGATGTCGACCGTGCCGCCCTTCTTGAACGTCAGGGTCTTGACGCCGCCTTCGGGCTTGGCGTTGACGACGGTGACCGTCTGCGGGCCGCCCGCCGTCTTGTTGTCACTGCTACCGCCGCCGATCGCGACGATCGCGACGACGACGATGACCACCGCCGCGACGAGCAGTGCGATGCGCTGGTTTCGGGCCATGCTGTGGATGCCTCCTGGGCTCGGGTTCTGGATCAGGTCTGGTGAACCAGAAGCCCGGGAGGGGGCCGCGCAGCGAGGTGCCGTGGCGGCGCGATGGTGCGCGGCCGGCGGGCGGGAAGCGAGACGACGAGGACGGCGCCGCCGGGCGCCGGCGACTGCAGGCGTGCAGGGCGTGAAGCGGCGGCGACGACAGCCGCACGCGCGCCGCGCAGGCACAGCGCGACGAGCAGCCCCACCGCGAGCGCAAACGGCAGGGCGAGCCAGCCCCCCGCCGCGAAGATCGCACCGTGCGGCGTCAGCGCGGACTCGATGCCCTCCTGCACGACGAAGGCACCGACGAGGAATGCGGTGCTCGTGAGCCAGTCGAAGCGCAGCGAACGCGGCGCCTCGTCGGTCCGCGGCGCCGCGAGGCGGGCCGCGAAGCCCGCGACCGCAAGCGCGAGGAGAGCCGTCAGCAGCGGCAGCGCTGCGTGCAGATAGGAGTGCCCGGGACCCTCTCCGCCGTCGACGGGCGCAAGCGCGAAGCGCAGCTGGTGCACGGCCCACGCCCCGGAGCTCAGCAGGGCGACACGGCGCAGGCGGGGGCTCGTCGGCGACACGAGCTCGGATTAAACGACAACGGGCGGGCCCGAGGGCCCGCCCGTCGCGGTGGAGCAGCTGGTGCCTGCTGTGGCTACTTGCAGGGCGCCGTCGTGCTGACGCTCTTCGTCGTGTTGTCAGGCACGTAGTGGTAGTCGGCGGCGAAGGCCATCGACTTCGTCTTGCAGGAGGCGATGCCGACATACGGCGCCTTCTTCTTGCCTTCCACCGCATTGATCGTGGTGTCGAACTCGGTCAGCGTCGCGTATGCGCCGGGGGCGGGCTGCTGCAGGTTCGACGGGATCGCGACGACCAGCTTCTTGCCGTAGGCGCCCGAGTCCGTCTGGAGCAGACCCTCGATCACGGAGTGGATCGCGAGCGGAGCGGTGCCGTCGACCAGCAGCTCGAGCTTGTTGCCGCCCGGCCCGTTGTACGCCTTCACCGTCAGGTTCTCGACGAGGCCAAGCGCAACGCCGGCGGCGGTGCCCTGACCGACCTTCGAGCCCTTGGGGCACTTGGTGTCGTCGGCCTGCACCTGCGCCTGCGTACAGCTCTTGAGCGCCTTGCCGTTGAAGACGAGCTCCTTGGCGAGATGGACGACGGTCGTGTCCGCGGCAAACGGCGGATCGCCGTCCTTCGCCGTCGTCTTGAGCTTCACGACGAGCTTGACCTTCTTGGGCTTCTTCTTGGTGCCGTGCTTCGTGGGCGTGATCGACGCCGTGATACCGAGCGTGGGATCGACCGCAGAACTGACGCCTGCGCCGACGGCGGCGAGCGCAAGGGCGCCCATGACCGCGATGGCCAACTTCTTCATGTTTCTCCTCCTACGGATGAAACGGGGGTGGTGATCCATACCTACGAGCCGAGGAGAGTTTCGGGACCTCGCCTCGGCACGCATCAAACATCTGTCCAACGAACTTCGGGAAAACTGTACGCGGCTTCAGCCCGCGACGCGCTCGACGCCATCCAGCAGCTCCCAGTTGGCGCGCAGCACCTCCTCTGCGCGGGTGAGCAGCGCGGGCTGGTCAGCGCCGTCGAGGCGCGCGGCGATGAACTCGCGGCCGGCGGCCGCGTGCTCGACGTCGAGGCGCTCGTGCAGGTCGAAGTAGTCGGTGGCGGCGGCGTCGTCGATCCCGTAGCGCTCGCGCAGGCCGCGGGCCTTGGTGGTGGAGATCGCCGGCTGGGCGGCCTCGATCGCGTACACGCCGACGAGCGTCTCGAGCAGCGTGCCGTCCTTGGCCCATGCGTCGGCGCAGGCCTTGGTCTCCGGCGCCGGAGCAGCTGCGCTGTCCCCGCCGACGGCGGCGACGAACCCGTCCCACAGCTCCACGTGCGAGGCCTCCTCGGCCGCATGGCCCTCGAGCGCCGGCTCTGCGTCAGCCGCGTTGCGGGCCGCCTGGGCCAGCGCGACGACCGCGTGGCGGTACTGGCCGCTGTAATACGCGAGCTCGTCGCGCGTCAGCGTCCCTTCGGACCAGCGGGTGTAGAACGGATGACGCAGGACGTCCCAGCGATCGCGGACCTCGTCCAGCTCGGCGAAGAACTTCATGTCTGGGGGGCTCCCTCGGAGTTCACGGTGGACCGGCGGCGCGATGCTACCTTGCCGCCCGTGCGAACACCCAAAGGGAAGATCGCTGCGCCGATGTTCCCAGAGGGGACCTCCTGGATCAACGTCGCGACGTTGCGCATGGATCAGCAGCTGGGACGGCCCGTCCTCGTGGAGTTCTTCGACGTGTGCCGCGTCAGCTCGCTGCGCACCCTCCCCTACGTGCAGGCGTGGGCCGCCAAGTACCCCGAGCTGCGCGTCATCTCGGTGCACGCCGCGGGCTATCCGCCCTCGCGCGACGAGGCCGTGGTGCGAGCAGCAGTGCAGCGGCTCGACGTCGAGCACGCGGTCGCCATCGACGAACACCTCGCGCTCTGGCAGCTGTACGGCAACAAGGGCTGGCCTGCGCGCTACCTCTGGGACGCCGAGCTGCGGCTCTTCGAGCTCCACTACGGCGAGGGCGCCTACCGCGAGACCGAGCATGCCATCCAGGAGCTGCTGGGGATCGAGACCGAGCTTGTCGACCCCGTGCGCCCCGAGGACGATCCAGAAGCGATGCTCGTCGTGCCGACGGCCGAGCAGGAGGGCGCGTACGCCGGCCCCTACGAGGCCGGCGGCGTCTGGGCGGTCCTCGAGGGGACCGGCACGATCCGCGTCAACGGCGCCGAGCGCGAGGTGACGTTCAGCGGCGCGCACGAGCTCGTCGAGCACGGAGTGCACACCGAGGCGGTGCTCTCGCTCGACATCGGCGAGGGCGTCACCTGCCACGCCACCGTCTTCACCCCCGGGCTGGCGCCTTGAGCGCGTCGGGGTCGACCTGCGTGAGCAGCCGGCTGAGCACCGGCGGGCCGGAGTCGCCCAGCTCGACGATGCTGCCCGGCCAGTACGGGCTCGAGCGCCCGCGCTGCAGGAAGAGCGCCTCGTAGACCCAGCAGCCGGTGTTGGTGAGACGCCCACCGTCGCCGAACACCCATTCCATCGAGTCGTCGTTGCTGTACGGGCCGGCGCGGTGCGTGTGCCCGTACAGGACGTGCTTGGCCTCGACCCCCAGACGGGCGACGGTCTGGGCCATCGCGAAGACGCCGGCGCGGCGCAGCTCGTCGGCCGACAGGTCAGCGCTCACCGGGCCGATCCCAAGACGGTTCACCCCCGAGATGCCCAGCGGCAGGACCCCCGCCAGCAGGCGGCCGCGCAGCGGCTGGCGCCCGTCCCCGCCCAGCACGCGCCAGGCTTCGGCGCTCGCCTGCGACGACGGCGGGCGCTTGCCGCCGCTGCGCTCCGCCATCGCGCCCATCCACGCGTACAGAGGTGCAAGCGCAGCCTCGTAGTCGTCGGGGCCGGGGTCATCGGGCAGCGGCCCGACAAGGCGGCCCATGATGCCCGCGCCGAGCCGCTCGAACGTGGGGATCGTCGTGTGCCGGTCGAGGTAGTGGCCATGCGTGGCGTACACGTCGTCGCGCAGCCAGACGCCGGGGTAGGCGACGGTCAGCTTCGCCGGCATGAGCCACTGGGCGATCGCCTCGGTCGCCGGGCTCGCGTCTGTGCCCGGATGCTCCTCGAGGCCGAGCGGGGCGGGCTCGACGTACGCTCCGCGCGCTTGTAGCCACGGCGACACGAGGCCGTGGTCGTGGTTGCCCGGCACCAGGATCACCTCGCAGTGTCCGCCCAGCGCACCGCCGAGCTCCTCGATGATCGGGCGCGCGACAGCCATGGCCTCGCGTGCCGGGCCCTGGCGAAGCTCGATTGTGTCGCCGAGCAGGACGAGCCGGTCGGCGCCTTCCACGCGCTCGAGCAGCGCGTCACGCGCCACGCGCCGGCGCAACACGTCACCCTCGGAGCGCGACCCGAGGTGCAGGTCGGACACGACGAGCGTGCGCATCCGCGAGACCCTAACTAGGGTCCGCGCCATGCGACCCGGCGCCCTGGACGGACTGTTGGTGGCGGACTTCTCGCGAGTCCTCGCCGGGCCGTTGTGCACGCAGACGCTGGGCGACCTCGGGGCCGACGTCGTCAAGGTTGAGCGGCCCGCCCATGGCGACGACACGCGCGCCTGGGGGCCGCCGTTCGTGGAGCAGGGCTCGACCTACTACCTCGGGCTGAACCGCAACAAGCGCTCGCTGCGCCTGGACCTCGGCGACGAGGACGACGCGGCGCTTGCCCGCGAGCAGGCCGCGCGCGCCGACGTCGTCCTGGAGAGCTTCCGTCCCGGGCCCATGGCGCGCTGGGGGCTGGACTACGAGAGCGTGCGCGCCGTCAACCCCGGCGTCGTCTACGGGTCCATCAGCGCGTTCGGCGCCGGCGAAGCGGCGGCCGGCCTGCCCGGTTATGACCTGCTGCTGCAGGCGGCCAGCGGGCTGATGAGCGTCACCGGCGAGCCGGGCGGGCGACCGCTGAAGGTCGGCGCGGCGCTGATCGACATGACCTGCGGGCTGTACGCGACGATCGGCGTCCTGGCGGCGCTGCAGGCGCGCGCGGCCACCGGCGAGGGCCAGCACGTGCAGGTCTCGCTGATGGACAGCGGGCTGGCGAGCCTGCTCAACCAGGCCAGCGCGTACCTCAACGCGGGCTTCGTGGCCACGCGGATGGGCAACCGCCACCCGTCGATCACGCCGTATGAGACCTACACGGGCGCCGACGAGGAGTTCGCCGTGGCGTGCGGCAACGACGGCCTGTTCGTGCGCCTGTGCGGGGTCATCGGGCGGCCCGAGCTGGCCACCGACGAGCGCTTCGCCCGCAACGCCGCGCGCGTGGCGCACCGCGAGGCCCTGCA
>JAWVFZ010000167.1:0-3822 GCA_033855555.1 Solirubrobacteraceae bacterium | reverse complement strand
GCTGCGCGAGCGGGGCGTCCGCTCGCTGGTCGAACCCGGCAGCTAGAGGGTCGATTCCTGCGGCCGCCGTGTTCGGCGGGCCGCGGATCCGTGGATGCCGGGCGACGCCCGGCGCCGCGGGACAGTGCCTTTAGGCACGGCCCGCGAAGACGGGTGACGATCCGGCGACACGGGACGCGGTCAGACGGGCATGGGGGTCGTGGAATCGGCCATCCAGACTCAAGTCGGCGCGTAGGGCGCCGATACGTGGGGCGTGGAACAGGTCTCTCGGCCCGCGCTGATCGCGCTGATCGCCACCATCGCCTTCGCCGGCGCATGGTTCACCGTGCTGCGGCCGAAGTCCGGCAGCGCAGGCGCCCCGGCGCCCACCACCGCGCCCGGCATGGCCGGCCTGGGCAGGGCCGTCGCCAAGGCGAATGGTGCCGTCGCCGCCTCGGATGCCTCCGCCAAGCGCAGCGAGCAGGCCGCAGCAGCCGCCGGTTCGGACGGCACAGCAGCGTCCCCGGTTACGCCGGCCCCCGCCGCGGCCAACGCGACGGCCAAGGCCAAGCCCGCTGTCGCGGCCAAGCCCGCCAAGCCGGCGATTCCCGCCCTTCAGCCCGGCGACAAGTCCGGGCCGATCCTGCGCGAGCTGGCGGCCGGCAAGGTTGTCGTCGCGATCTTCTTCAACAGCGCCGGCGCGGACGATCGCGCTTCGCTGCGCGCCGTCCGGGCGACGAACCGCCACGGCGGCCGTGTCGCCGTGCACGTCGTCCCGATCGCCAAGGTGGGCGCCTACAACGCACTCACCACCGGCGTTCAGGTGATGGAGGCGCCGACCATCCTCGTGATCGGCCCCGACCACAAGGCGCGCACGATCGTCGGCTACACCGAGGTCAAGGAGGTCGACCAGACCGTTGGCGACGTCGGTGGCAGTGGCTTCCAGGCGCGCAAGGCCTTTCACCTGACCGGATGGGCGAACCGTGCCAGCGAGATCTGCAAGGACATCGGCTTCGGCGTCGCGACCGGCGTCGAACCGCCGAGCGATATTCCCGGGCTGAAGCGGGTGTTCGCCCGGATTGCCCGCATCGAGAGCCGCAACCGCCGCCGTACCGCGATCGTGAAGGCTGTCGGGGCCAAGCAGCAGGCGGCCAAGCGCGCGCTGCTCAAGGCCTATGACGAGGGGCTCGCCGCGCTCGCGAGCGCCCGGAGCAAGCTGAACGCGGGCGGCTCCCTGGACGCCGTCTTCCTCGACCTCGAGGCCGCCGATCACAGGATCGTCACGCGCTACCGCCCCGCGCTGCACGCGGTGCGCGAGCATCACTGCCTCGGCTAGCGGGGGCTTAGACTCGGGCGCGATGCCCGACGAGCGTTTCGAGGAGCACCTGAATCACCCGGTGGGCCGGGGGCACGACGTCGTGGGCGGCTACTCCGGGGCCGCGGGCGGCTCGATCTGCGGTGACCTGGTGCGCATCGACGTCCGCGTCGAGGGGGGCGTCGTCACAGACGCCGGCTTTGAGGCCTCGGGCTGCGGAGCGCTGATCGCCGCCGGCAGCGCCTGCGTCGAGCTGGTCCACGGCGCGCCACTGCTCGCCGCAGCGCGCGTCGGCAGCGGCGAGGTCGCAGCCGCGCTGGGTGGCCTCAGCGCAGGGAAGCTCCATGCCGCAGACCTGGCAGCCGATGCGCTCGCTCGGGCCCTCGGAGCCGCCGCGGTGGGGCAGGCCGCGGTGCCGGCGCGGACGGACCGCGTGCTCGTCGCGATGAGCGGCGGGGTCGACAGCGCCGTCGCCGCGCTCCTCAGCGAGGGCGAGGTGGTCGCCTGCACGCTGGAGCTCTGGCGCGATCCCGAGAACGACGGCGAGCGCTCCTGCTGCTCGGCGGACGCCGTGCGCGGCGCGCGGGCGCTGGCGCATCGCATGGGCATCGCGCACTTCACGATCGATCTGCGCGAGGAGTTCGCCGCCGGGGTGGTCCAGCCTTGGCTCGACGACCATGCCGCGGGGCTGACCCCGAACCCCTGCGTGCGCTGTAACGGCTCCGTGCGCCTGGACGCGATGGTCGCAGTGGCCGATCGCCTCGGCGCCGCGGCGCTCGCGACCGGCCACTACGCGCGGGTGACCGCCGACGGGCTGCTGCGCGCCGCCGCGGACCCATCGAAGGACCAGGCCTACATGCTCTCCGGCCTTGACCCCGGAACGGTGGCGCGGCTGCGATTCCCGCTCGGCGAGCTGAACAAGGACCGGGTGCGCGAGATCGCCGCCGAGCACGGCCTGCCGGTCGCCTCCAAGCCCGACTCGCAGGACCTCTGCTTCCTGGCCGGCACCGGCCGCGCGCGCTTCCTCGAGCGCCACGGCGGACTCGGCGACCGCCCGGGCGCGATCGTGGACCGGCGCGGCCGCGAGCTCGGCCGCCACCGCGGTGCGCACCGCTTCACGGTCGGCCAGCGCCGGGGCCTGGAGATCGGCGGTTTCGCGGAACCGCTCTACGTGTTGGGCACCGACGTCGCCGCGGGCACGGTCACCGTGGGCCCGCGCGCGGAGCTGGCCGTCACCGACGTGCTGTTGCGCGACGTGGTGCTGCACCGGCCCGCCGAGGAGGTCGAGGCGGTGCGCCTGCGCTACCACGGGCGCCTGGTCGCGTGCGCGCTCGAAGGCGACACGGTCCGGCTCGCCGAGCCCTTCGCGGGCGCCGCGCCGGGCCAGGTGGCGGTGCTCATGCGGGGCGACGCGGTCGTCGGCCGGGGGACGATCGTCCGGTAACGCCTGCGCGTGACCTAGGCTTGGCGACATGCTTCGGTCCAGCGTCGCTGTCCTCGCCTGCCTGCTCGCGCTCGCCGCGCCCGCCGCGGCTAACACGTTCCCGGTCACCAGCAACGCGGACACGGTCGGCACGTGCACCACGTCGTGCACCCTGCGCCAGGCGATCAACTCGGCCAACGCCGACCCAGCTGTCGACTACATCGAGCTCGAGCCCAACCTCGGCACGCTCACCTTGACCGACGCGCTGCCCTCGCTCGGCACAGCGATGGTCATCAACGGCGACAACGCCGGAAGCGACGCGCCGCACCTGCGCATCGACGGCTCCGGGCTGGTGAATCGCGGCGCCGGACTGAACGTCACCGCCCCGAACGTCGTAGTCCGCGGGCTCTCGATCACCGGGTTCGACAGCTACGGCGTGCGGATCGTCGCCGACTGGGCGACCCTGGACCACCTGCTGATCGGCAAGACCCCGGCGGGCGACGACGCTGCCGGCGTCATGGGCGCCGGGATCTTCGTGCTCGGCAACGACACCACGATCGGCAACCTCGACACGACCGGCGGGGCCACCGCCACGGGCAACGTCATCGCCAACACCGTGGCCGACCCGACGACTGACCCGAACGGACCACCCCACCGGGGCGACGGCATCTGGGTCTACTCCGGCAGCAACAACACGATCGAGGGCAACGTGATCAGCGGCAACGCGGGCGCAGGCGTGCGCCTCCACGCCGCGGCGACCGTTGACGCGAACAAGATCGGGACGAACTTCGCGGGGACGGCGGCCGACGGCAACAACGACTGGGGGGTCCAGGTGGAACCCGGCGCGACGGGCGCCTCGGTCCTCGGCAACGTGGTCTCGGGCAACGAGGTGGGCGGCGTGCTCGTCCAGGCCGATGACGCGAGCGTCACCGGCAACGTCGTCGGGCTGACCGCCGACGCCTCGGCCGTTCTGGCCAACGACGGCAACGGCATCGAGGTCAGCTCCGACAACGTCGACGTCGGCAACACCACCGCCCCCGCCAACACGATCGGCGGCAACACCGCCGCTGGCGTGCTCATCACCTCGACCGGGACGGCCTACGTC
>JAWVFZ010000166.1:0-5263 GCA_033855555.1 Solirubrobacteraceae bacterium | reverse complement strand
CGGCTTGATGATCCTCAGCAGCTCGAAGAGGAAGTAGAAGTACCACTCGGGGCGCGGCGTGTATGTGGTGGTCGTCGGGTCGGCCTTGGGGCCGAGCTCGGCGCCGAGCACGAGCGACATCGTGATGATCACGATCATCACGACGACGGCCATGGTGCCGTCCTTGGCGACCGCGTAGGGGAAGAACGGCTTGCCCTGCGACTTCAGGATCGCGTACTCGCGGAGGTACTCCTCCTTCTCGCGCTTGTTCACGCGACTTCCTCCCTGAGCTCCTCGGACGGCTCGGCCTTGAGCCACGGGGGAGCCGTGGTGCCGAGCTTCGTGACGAGGTACAGGTGCGCGCCGATCAGCGCGGCGATCGCGCCCGGCACGAGCAGCATGTGGATCGCGTAGAAGCGCGACAGCGTCGTCGCGCCGAACTCCGGGCCGGCGCGCAGGAAGTCGTTCAGATAGGGGCCGACGAGCGGGCCGGTGCCGTTGATGTTCACGCCGACGATCGTCGCCCAGTAGGAGCGCTGGTCGAACGGCAGCAGGTAGCCGCTGAACGACATGACCATCGTGAGGATCAGCAGGACGACGCCGATGATCCAGTTGAGCTCGCGCGGGTACTTGTACGCCCCGAAGAAGAACGTCCTCGCCATGTGCAGGAAGACGAGGATCACCATCACCGACGAGCCCCACTTGTGCATGCCGCGGACGAATTCGCCGAGGAACACCTCGTTGGTGATGAAGCGCGCCGACTCGTAGGCGTGGGTCGGCGACGGGTCGTAGTACATCGCCAGGAACACGCCGGTGACAGCCTGGTTGAGGAACGCGAACAGCGTCGCCGAGCCGAGCGTGTAGAACCAGTTGGTCCCCTTGGGGACCTTGCGGAACATGATCCACCGCGTCGGTCCCGTCAGCGACGTGCGCTCGTCGACCCAGTCGACGACCGTGGTGCCGGCTTCCTTGGCGAGGTCCAGCGGCGCCTCGGGGGCGCCACCGCCGGGACGGCGCGGCCGGGGGTTCAGCGGCGGCGGGAGGGGCGGCTTGGGGAGCTTGAGCTTGGGCACGGGCTACGGCTCCGGGGTGTCGAGCTTACGGACCGAGGGCCGCGACGGGTACAGGTACTGCCCGATGCCGTCGAGCGGCTCGCCAGGGTCGCGCGGGGAGAAGCGCTGCAGCTCGTCGTTGACCGAGAATCGCGGGCCGACCTGGACGCGGCCGCTGCGCACGCGCGTGTAGAAGCGGTCGAGCGGGCGGACGGGAGGGCCGCCGCTGACCTTGCCCTGGAAGTCGTAGACACCGCCGTGGCAGGGGCAGATGAATCGCTCGGCCGCGCCGACGTAGCGGACGGGACAGCCGAGGTGCATGCAGCGTGTCGAGATTGCGACGTGCTGCTCGAATTCGAAGCCCTTGGGAAGCTTCTCGGTGTCGATCGTCGGGTTGCGCTTGCGCACGTAGACCGTCGACTTGCCGGCCTCCCCGATCGCGTCGACGATCGTGATCGTCTTCGGGACGTAGGTGTTGTCGGGGAACTCGTCCACCGCGCCAACGTCCTGCCAGCGCTCCTTGTGCTGCTCGAAGACCGGCCCGACCGCGAACCCGATGGCGGGCAGCAGGAACGCGGACGCTGCGACCGCGCCGGCGCCGTTGGCCGTCACCGTCATGAAGCGACGGCGCGTGACGGTCTCGCCCTCGAAGGCGCCCGGGATCTGACGGTCGATTGTGTACTTGGACTTGGTCTGTCGGCGGTCGGCCAAGGGAGGTCTCCGTCAAGGATTCTGGAGGCGCGCGAACCTTATCGTCAACTAAGCGCTACCCGTCACGAGAGGCCGGCGTGCCTCGAGCCCGCAAGCTGGCGCGTTGCCTCGCCCCAGGCGGCTTCTGCCTGCTCAGGGGCCCCTTCGGCATGCGCGCGGGCACAGGTTGCGATCGTCGCGCAGAGGACCTCGATGGCCTCCAGGTCGCCACCTGCCGCAAGCTTCTGCAGTCCGAGCGCGTACAGCCGGTCGCCGGCCAGGAGGGCGAAGTCCGGATCGGTCGCGTCGAGGACCGTGGACGTTCCGTAATGCAGGAGATAGCCCTCCCGGACCGCGTCCACCGGCGGCGCTTTGGACATCAGGTCGGCCGGGTCCGTCATGACGCCGCGAGCTCGGCGAACGCCGCCGCGGCGACCTCCACCGTGAGATCGATGTGCTCCTGGTTGTGGGCGGTGCTGGGAAACCAGGCTTCGAACTGCGAGGGCGGCGGGTAGACGCCGCGGGCCAGCAGGCCGCGCGCCCAGAAGCCGAACGCGGCGAGGTCGCAGCGCTGCGCGCCTTCGTAGTCGCGGACCGGCCGATCCGTGAAGAACACCGTCAGCAGGCCGGTGACGGTGCAGACCTGCACGGGGACGCCCGCCGTCTCGGCGGCCTCGCGCAGCCCGGCGGCCAGCGTCTCGGTGGTCGAACGCAGACGCAGGTAGGCCTGCTCGTCGAGCAGCGCCAGCGTGGCGCGGCCGGCGGCCACGGCCAGCGGGTTCCCGCTCAGCGTGCCGGCTTGGTAGACGTCGCCGGCGGGGGCGATGCGCTCCATCAGGTCGCGCCGGCCGCCGTAGGCCGCCGCCGGGAGGCCGCCGCCGATGACCTTGCCCATCACGGTGAGGTCCGGCAGCACGCCGGTCAGCTCCTGGGCCCCGCCCGGCGCGATCCGGAACCCGGTGATGACCTCGTCGAAGACGAGCAGGGCGCCGTTGGCGTCCGCCTGGGCGCGCAGGTGCTCGAGGAAGCCCTCACCGGGAGCGACGAGGCCCATGTTCGCCGGGTAGGGCTCGCAGATGATCGCCGCGAGCTCGTGCTCGGCGCACGCGCGCTCGACCGCCTCCGGGTCGTTCCACGGCACGATGATCGTCGCAGCGGTCGCCGCGACGGTGACGCCCGGGCTCGCCGGGATGCCCTGCGTCGCGAGGCCGCTGCCGGCCTCCGCCAGCAGGCCGTCGACGTGGCCGTGGTAGGCGCCGGCGAACTTCAGGATCTTCTCGCGGCCGGTCGCCGCCCGGGCGAGGCGGATGGCGCTCATCGAGGCCTCGGTGCCCGAGGACGTCATGCGCAGCATCTCGACTCCCGGCATACGGCGGGCGATCTCCTCGGCCAGCTCCACCTCGCCGGCAGTCGCCGCGCCGAACGTCGTGCCCGCCTGCGCGGCCTCGGTGACGGCTTGGAGGACCGCGGGGTGCGCGTGGCCGTGGATCAGCGGCCCCCACGAGCACATCCAGTCGACATAGCGGTTGCCGTCGACGTCGAAGAGCTCGGCGCCCTCGGCGCGCTCGGCGAAGATCGGGTCGCGGCCGATCGCGCGCATCGCGCGGACCGGCGAGTTGACGCCGCCGGGCAGAACGTTCAGGGCGCGCACGTAGAGCTCAGCCGAACGGCTGTCGGTGATCGAGATGTCGCGCCCGGCGTGCCTTGGTGCAGGGCTCGTCATGTCGTTGTGGGCGGACCCCGGTGGGGTCACGCGCCCGCGTGCTCGCGCTCCCAGTCGCGGAAGGAGTCGGTGAAGTACAGGAGGCGCACCTTCTTGAACTCGGTGGAGCTGTACAGCGTGGCGCGCTCCTGGATGTCAGGCATCTCGGTCTCGATCGCGTCGAGGATGGCATCGCACTCCTCCTTGGAGCGCCCGTGGGCCATCGTGAAGATCTGGTAGCGCCAGTCCTCGTAGGTCGGACGCTCGTAGCAGTGGCTGATGCCGCGGAACGCCGCCATCTTCGGGCCGTACTCGGCGATCTTGTCGTCGGGCACCCGCCACACGCCCATGCCGTTGGCGCTGAAGCCGGCGCGGCGATGGAAGAGGATCGCGGCGACGCGGCGCAGCAGCTTGCGCTCGACCATGCCCTGGAGATGCTCGATCAGCCGCTCGACCGGGATGCCGATCTCGCGCGCGGCGTCGGCGTAGGGCTCGCTGACGACGGGCAGGTCCCCCTGCGTCGCGCGCACGACCGCCATGTCCAGCTCGTCATAGGGCTGCTTGCCGAGGTCGATCGGCTCGACCACCTGGACCGCCTTGGCGAGCGCGTCGGTGCCGCCCGCCATGTCGAGGTCCATGCGGATCTTGAAGAGCTTCAGCGTGGGCAGTTGGCGGATCGACTCGGCGCCTGTGAGCTCCTGCAGGACGTCGAGGGTGCCTTGGAGGCCGAGCTTCGAGTCCTCCTCGACGGCGATCGTGAACCACATGTTGAACTCGTGGTTGCGCAGGTAGTTGTGGCTGACGCCCGGGTGCGAGTTGATGATCTTCGCGGGGGCCCATGGATGTTCGGGATCGACTTTCGCCGCGACGAGCATCGAGCCGTAGCCGAAGGCGCGCGTGTCGAAGATCGGCGTGACCTGGCGGATGATCCGCTCGTCGATCAGCTCGCGGACGCGACCGAGCACCGTGCCCTCGTCGACGCCCAGCGTTTTCGCGACCGCGGCATAGGGCCGCGGCACGATCGGGAACGCGCCCTGCATCGCGTTCAGCAGCTGCTTGTCGAAGTCGTCCAGCGGGATCGCCGCGCCGTGCTTGCGCGAGCGGATCTTCGGTGTCGGGGTCACAGCCATCTGGCAGCGTCCTTGGCGTGGTAGGTGATGACGATGTCGGCGCCTGCGCGCCGGATCGATGTCAGCGCCTCGAGCACCGCGGCGCGCTCGTCGAGCATGCCTGCGGCGGACGCGGCCTTGATCATGGCGTACTCCCCGCTGACGTTGTAGGCGGCCACCGGCAGCTGCGTGGCGTCCTTGACGCGGCGGATCACGTCCAGGTAGGGCAGCGCGGGCTTGACCATCACCACGTCGGCGCCCTCGGCGACGTCGAGCAGCGCCTCGCGCACGGCCTCGTCGGAGTTGGCCGGATCCATCTGGTAGGCGCGGCGATCGCCGAACGCGGGCGTCGAGTCGGCCGCCTCGCGGAACGGGCCGTAGAACGCCGAGGCGAACTTCGCGCTGTAGGCGACGATCGGAGTGTCGGAAAGGCCCTCCTCGTCAAGCGCGCCGCGGACGGCGCCGATGCGCCCGTCCATCATGTCGCTGGGCGCGACGACGTCGGCGCCCGCGCGGGCGGGGGAGACGGCGGTCCGGGCGATCAGGTCCACCGAGGAGTCGTTGTCGACCGCGCCGGAGGGCGTCAGCAGCCCGCAGTGCCCATGGCTCGTGTACTCGCACAGGCAGACGTCGGTCATGACGAGCAGGTCGGGGTGCGCCTGCTTGATGGCCCGCGTCGCGAGCTGCACGATCCCCTCGTCGTCCCAGGCTCCGGAGCCCTCCTCGTCCTT
>JAWVFZ010000165.1:0-2642 GCA_033855555.1 Solirubrobacteraceae bacterium | reverse complement strand
TCAACGAGCTCGTCGGGGTCAAGCCCACGCGCGGGCTGATCTCCACGCGCGGCGTCGTGCCCGCCTGCGCCAGCCTCGACTGCGTCTCGGTCTTCACGGCCGATGTGGCGGGCGCCGCGGCGGTGCTGCGCGTCGCGGTGGCTGCGGACGCTCACGACCCGTGGAGCCGCGCGTTCGCGCCGCAGACCGCGCCGCGACGAGGCGTCATCGGCGTCCCCGACGGGCCGCTCCCGTTCACCGAGCCCGCCGCGCAGGCCGCGTGGGAGGACGCGCTCAGCCGCGCCGCCGAACGGTGGACGCTCGTCCCCGTCGACATAGCGCCGCTGCTGGAGGCCGCGCCGCTGCTCTATGCGGCCTGGGTCGCCGAGCGCACGACGGACCTGGGCGCCGTCGTGGCCGACGGCCCGGCGGGCCTGGACCCCACGGTCGCGGCGATCGTGCGCGGCGGCGCGCAGCGCAGCGCGATCGACGTCTTCACAGCTCAGCACCGCCTCGCGCAGCTGCGCCTCGACGCCGAGCCCATGTGGGCCGCCGCCGATGCCCTGCTGCTGCCAACGGTGCCCGGCCACCCGACGCTTGCCGAGGTCGCGGCCGATCCCGTGGGCGCCAACGAGGCGCTCGGGCGCTTCACCAACTTCGTGAACCTGATGGACCTCGCGGCGCTCGCGCTGCCCGGGCCGCGCCGGCGCGACGGCCTGCCGGGTGGCGTCACGCTCCTCGCCCCCGCCTTCCACGACCACCGCCTGCTCGAGCTCGGCGCAGACTGGCGCGGCGAGGCGATCGAGGCCTCCGAGCCGGGCACCGTGCGCCTCGCCGTGGTCGGGGCGCACATGAGCGGGCTGCCGCTCAACGCGCAGCTCACCGAGCGCGGCGGGCGCCTGGTCGCCGCCGCTCGCACCGCGCCGGCCTACCGGCTGTTCGCGCTCGCCGGCGGCCGGCCCGGGCTGGTGCGCGTACCCGGCGAGGGCTGCGCCGTCGAGGCCGAGGTCTGGGAGCTCGCGCCCGCCGCACTCGGCTCGCTTCTTGGCGAGATCCCGGCGCCGCTCGCACTCGGGCGCGTGGGGCTCGCGGACGGTGCGGAGGTGACAGGCTTCGTTTGCGAGGCGGCCGGCGCCGAGGGCGCGAGAGACATCACCGACTACGGCGGCTGGCGCGCCTACCTTGACGCTGCCGCATGACCCTCCACCATCTGCCCGCGACGCCGGAGACGGTGCATTGGGGGTACTTCGACCCCTCTTTGGCGCCCGTGCTGACGGTCGCCAGCGGCGACCTCGTGCGCATCGAGGCGCTGACCCACCACGCCGGCGACGCGCCCGACCTGCTGATGGACGCGGGCATCGAGCGCGTGTTCGACCAGGTCGGCGACCGTGGTCCCGGGCCGCATGTGCTCACGGGCCCGATCGCGGTCGCGGGCGCCCGGCCGGGCGACGTGCTTCAGGTCGACATCCTCGAGGCGGAGCCGCGGCTGCCGTTCGGGTCCAACCTCGCCGCGCACTGGGGCCACCTGCACGGGGACTTCGGCAAGGAGCGCGTGACGATCTTCGAGCTGGACCTCGACGCAGGCCTCGGCCGGGCGCGCTTCGCCTATGACTGGCGCACGACGCCGCTCGTCGAGGAACCGGGCACGATCGTCGCGCCGGGGAGCGTGACGCGCGAGCCCGCGCTCGAGGGCGTGACGATCCCGCTGCGCCCGCACTTCGGCACGATGGGCGTCGCCCCCGCGCTGCCGGGCCGCCATTCCTCGGTGCCGCCCGGCAACCACGGCGGCAACATCGACAACTGGCGCATCGGCGCCGGCGGGCGGATGCTCTACCCCGTCCAGGTGCCGGGCGCGCTGTTGTCGATCGGCGATCCTCACGTCTCCCAAGGCGACGGCGAGATCAGCGGCACGGCGCTGGAGGCCTCGCTGAACGGCGTCCTGCGCCTCACGCTGCGCCGCGACCTCGACGTGCGCGTGCCGGTGCTGGAGACCACGACCGAGGTCCTCGTCCACGGCTTCGGCGACAACCTCGACGAAGCCATGCGCGCCGCCGCCCGGCGAACGCTGGACCTGCTCGTGAGCCGCTACGGCCTGAGCCGGGACGATGCCTACGCCTTCGCGAGCGTCGCCGTCGACTTCACGGTGACGCAGGTCGTCGACCAGCGCCAGGGCGTTCACGGCCGCATCGACAAGCGCTGCTTCCCGCGCTTTCCGTGATGCTCGTCGCGGCTCACCGACGCGTCGCGGTCAGCGCCTTGACCGCGGGGAGGAGCAGCGGCGTCGGGTCGTCCTCGAAGTTGAGTGCGAGCGCGATCGTGGTGTTCGTGGGATGGAGGCGGCCCACGTAGGAGCGATAGACCGCCCCGCCGAGGTGACCGATCAGCTCGGCGCCGCCGGGCAGCGCGCGCCGCTCGATGCCAAGGCCATAGCCGACCAGACCGCCCTCGCCCTGCGCCGGCGCGAGCGTCAGCATCCGCTTGAGCGTGGCGCGGTGGCGGAACAGCCGGCCTGCGAGCAGCGCGTCCAGGAAGCGCGCGAGGTCTCCGACCGTGGTGGCCAGCGAGTAGCCGCCGGCGGCGCCGGCGAACGAGGGGTCGAGGTTCACATCGACCGCCTGTCCGTCGAGCTCGACGTAGCCGTGCGCGAGCGGGCCCTTGATCGA
>JAWVFZ010000164.1:0-4951 GCA_033855555.1 Solirubrobacteraceae bacterium | reverse complement strand
AGATCGCGTTCACGATCGGGCTCATCGGGGTCGTGCTCGTCATCACCAGCCTGTACCGGCTCGGCGTCCTGGGGATGCGGTCGGTGGGCGAGAACCACTCGGCTACAGAGCTCGGGCGGCGCTTCGTGCACTCGCTGATCCCGATCGCGCTTGCGTACGTGGTCGCCCACTACTGCTCGCTGCTGCTCTATCAGGGCCAGGCGATCGCGTACCTGATCTCGGACCCACTCGGACAGGGCTCGAACCTCTTCGGCACCGCCGACAAGACCATCGACTACTCGGTGATCAGCGCCAACGGCGTCTGGTACGTGCAGGTGGTCGCGCTCGTCACCGGCCACGCCGCCGGCCTGGCGCTTGCCCACGACCGCGCCCTGAGCACGTATCGCAGCGCGCGCGCGGCGACGCGCTCGCAGTACTGGATGCTCGTGGTGATGATCGGCTTTACGAGCCTCGGCCTCTGGCTGTTGAGCGCCGCGAACTCGTGACGGCCCTGATCCTGCCCGTCGCGCACTTCGGCCACTGGTACGTGACGTTGCTGTACATGGCGCCGGTCGTGGTGCTCGTCGCCGCCCTGTCGTTCCAGAGCTGGCGGGACAAGCGGCGCAAAGATCGGGACGATGAACCAGAATAAGGCGAATGCGCAGGGGGATCGTCGCCGTCATGCTTGGCGCGCTGCTGGCCGTGCCGTCCGCGGCCGGCGCAGCGCAGGGGTGGGTGGGCCGAATTCAGCACGTCTTCGTGATCGTGCTGGAGAACAAGGACTACGACCAGAGCTTCGGGCCACAGGCCAAGTCCCCGCAGCTCGGACGCGAGCTGCCCGCACAGGGCGTGCTGCTGTCGCAGTACCACGGCATCGGGCACCTCAGCCTCGACAACTACATCGCGATGATCTCCGGGCAGGGCCCGAACCCGATCACGCAGTCGGACTGCCAGATCTACCAGGAGTTCTTCCCCGGGACGATCGGCTCTGACGGCCAGGCCACGGGCCTGGGCTGCGTGTACCCGACGGCGGTCAAGACCGTCGCCGACCAGCTCAGCGCGAAGGGCCTGACGTGGGGCGGCTACATGGAGGACATGGCCAACACCACGACCGATGACCGGACGTGCCGCCACCCGCAGCTCAACAGTCGCGACGCGACGCAGAGCGCGACGGCGACGGACCAGTACGCCGCTCGCCACAACCCGTTCGTCTACTTCCACTCGATCATCGACAGCCCCGCCTGCTATCAGCGCGACGTCCCGCTGGGACAGCTCCAGGACGACCTGCGCTCCTACGACACCACGCCCAACTTCACCTTCATCACGCCGGACCTCTGCTCCGACGGCCACGACGAGCCGTGCGCCGACGGCCGGCCCGGCGGCTACGCATCGATCGACGCCTTCCTTGCCGAGTGGGTGCCCCGGATCAAGGCTTCGCCCGCCTACCTGCGCGATGGCGCGCTGATCGTGACCTTCGACGAGTCGGAGTCGGGAGCCGAGGGCTGCTGCGTGCAGGATGCGCCGAACACCCCCAATGCCGGCGGCGAGACCCTCGGGCCCGGAGGCGGGCGGATCGGGGCGGTGGTCGTCTCGCCGTTCGTCAAGCCCGGGACGGTCAGCGACACGCCGTACAACCACTACTCGTTCCTGCGCACCGTGGAGGACCTGTTCGGGCTCGCGCCGCTCGGCTTCGCCGCGAAGTCCACGGCGTTCGGCAGCGACGTCTTCAACGGTCCTGGACCTGCGGTGAGCTGCACGTCGACCCGCCTCGGACCGCGCGGGACGCTCCCGGCGGGGACGCTCATCGCCGGGATCCGCCGGTCGGGAAGCCAGGTGGTCGTCAGCATGGCGCACACCGCCCACGTGGTGTTCACGGCCGACGGGCGGCGGTTCGCCACCCGCCGTGGTGCGGCGTGCGGGGACCTTTCGGTGCGCACGCCCGCAGGCGCACGCCGCATCCAGGTGAAGGCCACGGTTCGCGACGCCCGCGAGTACCGCAGGCTCTCGCTCCGGTAGCGCGTACCGGCTAGGCGCCGGCTCGCAGCAGCCGGAGGTCGTGCGCCAGGCCCTCCGGGGTGAGCTTGTCGGCCGGGAAGCCGATGCGCTGGCGGCCGGTGCGGTCCAGCAGGACGACGTAGGCGGTGTGCTCGAGCCCGCGCTCCTGCGGGCGGATGCCGAACATCGTCCACACCTGCTCCAGGGTCGCGCCGGGCTTCAGCAGGAATCGCATCCGCCCCGTGAGGTGGTTGCGGCTGAGGAAGGCCCGTGCGCTGTCGGGCGTGTCGTTGGTGGGGTCGACGCTGACCGCGTAGGACGGGACGTCGACGCCGAGCTGATCGAGGGCGCCGCGCACGGTGCTCGCCGTCACCGGGCACGTGTCCTGGCAATGGGTGTAGAGGAAGGTGACGATGCTGGGGCCGGCGGACGGGGCCCCCACGCGTGCGGTCCGGCCGTCCTGGTCGACGAGGGTCCACGTGCGCTGCGGAATGACCGGGCGGATCGCCCCCGCGAAGCCGGCGCCGCTCGTCTCGGACTTCGGGTTGACGAGCATCACGATCGCCAGCGCGGCCACGAGGACCATGCTGGCGACGGCGAGCAGAGCGAGGCGCAGGCGCGGGGCCACGCCCAGATGATCTCAGGGCTCGATCAAACCGCGCCGGATGGCGTAGCGGACCAGCTCGACGCGGTCGCGCATCCCGAGCTTTCGCAACAGGTTGCCGCGATGGGATTCGACGGTCTTCGCGCTGAGATGCAGGATCGCCCCGATCTCGCGGTTCGTGTGCGCCTCCGCGATGAGCTTGAGAACCTCCTGCTCGCGCGGCGTCAGCGGCTCGCTGGGCCCGGCGCTGGAGTCGGCCATCCACTCGCGCACGAGCGAGCGTTGCGCCGAGTTCGTCAGGAACGGCTCGCCGCGCATGACCGCGCGGATGGCGTCGACGAGGTCGTGGTCGGCCTCGCGCTTGAGGACGTAGCCCGACGCGCCGGCGCGCAGGGCTTCGAACAGGTAGCGCTCGTCGTCGTGCATCGAGAGCATCAGCACCTGGATGGCTGGTGCCTGACTCTTGAGCTCGCGCGCCACCTGGAGGCCCGTGAGCTTCGGCATCGCGACGTCCAGGATGCACAGGTCCGGTCGCAGCGAGAGTCCCTGGGCGAGCGCCTCGGCGCCGTCGGCCGCCTCGCCCACCACGTTCATGTCCGGCTGGCGGTCCAGGAGCGCTCGCAGGCCGCCGCGCACGATCCCATGGTCGTCGGCGATCAGGATGGACACGCTCACAGCGCCAACTCCACCACGGTGCCGTGCCCGACGACCGAGCTGATCGTCAGGCGGCCCCCCGCCAGGCGCGCGCGCTCGCGCATGCCGGTGATCCCCAGCCCGTCGCCACGGCCGCGATTCTCGTCGTCGAAGCCGCGTCCGTCGTCGATCACCCGCAGGATGGGCCGGGTGCCACGGGACGAGAGCTCCACGCGAACCTCGCGTGCGCCGGCGTGCCGCGTGACGTTGTTGAGCGCCTCCTGCACGATGCGGTAGATCACGAGCTGCTCGTCGGCTCCCAGCTCGCCGAGGTCATCGGCGATGTCGACCGTCGCGGCCACTCCGGTCTGGCTGGCGAACGCCCGGACGCGCGTGCGCAGCGCCGCTTCCAGGCCGTGGTCGTCAAGCGTCGCCGGGCGCAGCTCGCGGGCCAGGCGCAGCAGCTCCTCCATCGCACGGGACGCTGCGTCGGCGGTCTCGCGCAGCTCGGGGCGCAGCGGCGCAGGCGCGTCGTGCTCGATCGCGCGCAGCCGTAGAAGCACGCCTGTGAGCGATTGGTTGGCCTCGTCGTGCAGGTCGCGCGCGAGCCGTGCGCGCTCCGCCTCCTGGGCGCGCAGGACGGCATCGGAGCTGTGGCGCCGCTCTTCCTCGAGGCGCACGAGCATCCGGTTGAACGCCTGGTGCAGGCGCAGGACCTCCTCGGAGTCCGCCTTGGCAACCTCGGCGCGGACGCCGGGCTCGGAGAGGTCGACGCGCTCCATCGTGTCGATCAGGCTCTCCAGGGGCTCGAATCGGCGTCGCAGGACGATCCCGTTGACCAGGACGGTCGCAAAGATCGCGGCGACGAGCACCAGCGACTGGCGACCGCCATCCGCCGGATCCACCTGCAGGGGGCCGGCGACGCTGGCCGCCAGGACGGTGGCGGTGATCAGGGCTGCGTTGACCGCAAGGATCTGTCGGGAGAGCTTCATTTCGGTATATGGGGTGCTGACCCCATATCGGCGTTCCCCGCGGCCACCGATACTCCTGGTGCAACAAGGAGATGGACCCCTCCAAGGGAGGCGTTGACCGCAGGTGCGGTTGTGCCGATCCGGTCCAGCCCAGTCCTCGCTCGAGGCGCCCCGGCAGCAGGGGGCGCCTCGAGCTCGTTAAGCGCCGGTGGGCGGGGACCCCGCTATACTTTTTGAAGTAATCCCGACCCGTGTTCAGGTGATTTCTTCATGAGTCCGTCAGGCGCCGAGTACATCAAGCGCATCCGCGAGCAGGTCCAGGAGGTCGATCCCTCCGATGTAAAGCCGCTCGTCGGCAACGGCGTGCCGATCATCGACGTCCGCGAGGCCGAGGAGTACGCGGTCGCCCATCTTCCCGGCGCCAAGAGCGTGCCGCGCGGATATCTGGAGTCGCGCATCGACGCCGCGGTCCCGGACCGCAAGCAGCGGGTCATCCTCTACTGCGCCTCCGGCCAGCGCTCCGCGCTCGCGGCCAACACGCTCACCGAGCTCGGCTTCGAGGACGTCGCGTCGATGACCGGCGGCATCGCGCTCTGGAAGGACCGGGGCTACGACGTCGAGGTCCCGCGCACGCTCACCGCAGAGCAGCGTGACCGCTACAGCCGTCACGTGCTCGTCCCGGAGGTCGGTCTCGAGGGCCAGCTCAAGCTGCTCGACGCGAAGGTCCTGTGCCTCGGCGCCGGCGGCCTCGGCTCGCCCGTCGCCCTCT
>JAWVFZ010000163.1:0-6123 GCA_033855555.1 Solirubrobacteraceae bacterium | reverse complement strand
AGCGTCACGTCGTGGCCCTCGTGCTCGAGAAAGCGCTTGAGCTGCGAGAACACCACGAAGGGGCGCGCGTTGCCGATGTGGATCCGGTTGTAGACGGTCGGTCCGCACGCGTAGATGCCCACGCGCCCGGAGGATCGGGGGCGCAACTCCTGCAGGGAGGCGCTTTTCGTGTCGTGCAGCCGGGTCGTCAAAGCGGCTCGATCCTCGCAGATTGCGGGAAGATCGCGTTCCTCCGCCCGGCACGCCGGGTACTGTGCCCACCCTGCCTGGGCAGCCCCCCCACCGCGGACCGCTCGCCGCCGTCGAGGACGCCTTCCGGACCCTGCCGGAGCGCTATCTCGGAGCCCATCCGGGCTTCGACGTGACCTTCCACGTGCGCCTTGGCGACGTCGGCCGCACCTGGGAAGTGCGCTGTACCGAGCACGGCGCGCGCGTTCGCCGCGGCTGTACGCGGCGCGAGCCCGACGTCGTCATCGGCACCGACGCCGCTACATGGCTTCGCCTGCGCCGGGGCGAGCTCAGCGGCATCGAAGCCTTCTCGCAACGCCTGCTCTACGTCCGCGGCGACCTTGACCGCGCGGTCGGCTTCGAAGGCCTCTGGCGCCTTCCCGACGGCCGCCCGCCGCTGCTGCGCGTGCACGACGTGCACCTCCCCGGTCGCCGCGTCTCCACCCTGACGATGGGCGACGGACCGGACGTCGTGCTGATCCACGGCCTCGGCAGCACCAAGGCGTCGTTCTTCGACACCGCCGCCTCGCTGAGCCGCGACGGCTACCGCGTCCACGCCTTGGACCTCCCCGGATTCGGATCGTCTTCCAAGCCCGCGACCGCGCCCTATACCGCCCGCTGGTTCGCCGAGACGGTCACCGCCGTCATGGACCGCCTGGGGATCGACCGCGCCCACATGGTCGGCAACTCGATGGGCGGTCGCGTCGCGCTCGAGGTCGCCATGCGAGAGCCCGAGCGCGTGGGTGCGCTGGCACTGCTGTGTCCCGCGGTGGCGTTCGTCAAGCGCAGCTACCACCCGATCGTCCGCCTCCTGCGCCCCGAGCTCGGCTTCCTTCCCCACCGGCTGCGCCGCAGCGCCGTGTCCGGCCAGCTCGCGAGCCTCTTCCATGACCCCGACGTGATCGACCCCTACGTGGCCGATGTCGTGGTCGACGAGTTCCAGCGCGTCTACGCCTCGGCAGGGGCGCGGATCGCGTTCCTCTCGGCGGCACGCAACATCTACCTCGACGCCCCGTTCGGCAAGCACGGCTTCTACCCGCGCCTTGCCGACCTGGAGCGGCCGGCGCTCTTCGTCTGGGGCTCGCACGACACCGTGATCCCGCCCGGGTTCAAGCGCCACGTCGCCCAGTGGCTCCCTGGGGCGGAGCAGATCGTGCTCGAAGGATGCGGCCACGTGCCGCAGGTGGAGCGCCCCGACCAGACCAACGGGCTCATCCGCCGCTTCCTGACCCGTGCCGATGCCATGGGCACGGTGCGCCCGGCACGGCAAGCCGCCTAAACTCGGTGGTATGAGCGAGGCGCCCACGGCGGCCCCGGGATCCCTGAACGGCCATTCCACCAACGGCCGCGTTCACGACGAGGAGCAGGCCGAGCGCTCTGCCTCGGGCCCCAGCCCGGCAGGGCGGCTGGCGCGGATGCTCGCCGGAGCCATCCAGAGCCGTATCCCGGTCGCCGATCTCGACGAGCGCGATCCGGACTACATCCGCGAGTCGTTGCCGCGCCTGTGGCTGCTCGCCAGCCTGTACTTCCGCGGCGAGGTCCGCGGCCTGGGCAACATCCCCGAGGAGGGGCCCGTCCTGCTCGTGGGCAACCATTCGGGCGGCAACCTGACGCCCGACACCAGCGTCTTCACGCTGGCGTTCTCCGCGTACTTCGGGGTCGAGCGGCGCTTCTACCAGCTGGCTCACAACCTCGTTCTGTCGATGCCGGGCCTCGGAATGCTGCGCAAGTACGGCACCGTCGCCGCCTCCCCTGAGAACGCCGAGAAGGCCCTGGAGTCGGGCGCGGCGCTGCTCGTCTACCCCGGCGGCGACTACGAGGTCCATCGCCCGATCTGGGAGAGCGCCAAGGTCGACTTCGACGGGCGCAAGGGCTTCATCAAGCTCGCGCTGCGCCACGACGTCCCGATCGTCCCGGTCGTCGCCATCGGCGGCCAGGAGACCTCGATCTTCCTGAGCCGCGGAGAGGGCCTCGCGAAGCTCCTGCAGCTCGACAAGCTCTTCCGCCTCAAGGTGCTGCCGATCTCGCTCGCGATCCCCTGGGGGCTGAATGTGGGCGACATGCTGGGCCACTGGCCGCTGCCGGCGAAGATCACCGTCGAGGCGCTGCCGCCGATCCATCTGCGCGAGGAGTTCGGCCCCGAGCCTGACATCGACGAGGTCTACGACCACGTGATGCGCGTGATGCAGGACACCCTCGACGCGCTGGCCGCAGAGCGCCGGCTGCCCGTGATCGGATGAGGGTCGGCGCGCAGATCGACGTCTCCGCCCCGCGCGACGTGGTGTGGGAATGGATCAGCGACCCGCAGCGCCAGCTGCATTTCCTCAGCGGCGTGACCCGCTGGGAGGTCTGCGGTGACGAGCCGCGCGGCTGCGGGGCGCGCTATCGGATGCTGATGCGCGTCGGCTCGGCCGAGGTCGGCGGGATCATCGAGGTCGTCGAATGGGACGAGCCCGGCGACCTGGCCTGGACGAGCGTCACCGGCCTCGACCAGCGCGGCCGCTGGCGCCTGCGCGACGCCGGCAACGGCCGCACGCGGGTGGAGTTCCGCCTCAGCTACGGCGTCGCAGGCTCAGGCATCTTCGGCTGGATCTCCGAGCACGTGGCCGCGCCGACCGTCACCGGACATCTGCGCCGCTCGCTCCAGCAGCTGAAGCGCTCGATCGAGCACGATCAGCTTCGCCGTGCGGCGGCAGCGCGGCGGGGCTCTCGCGCCCCCGCGTAGGGCCGCCGCCGGTCGACAGGTAGGACCCCGCCAGGATCAGCAGCAGCCCCGCGATCGACGCCGCTCCCAGCGACTCGCCGAGGAACCCGACCCCGAGCGCGACCGCGACGACCGGGTTGATGTAGGTGATCACGCTGGCCCTCGACGGCCCCGCCTCCGCGAGGAGTACGAAGAACACGACCATCGCCACCGCGGTGCACGCGACGCCGAGCACGATCACGGAGCCGACCGCCTTGAACGGCGGAGCGTGATCGGGAAGCGAGAACACCGCGAGCGGGGCGAGCGCGACTGTAGCCACGCCGAGCGCGGCCGCCACCGGGGCGACCGGCGGCAGATCCGACAGCCTGGCCTTGGCGATGAGAGGCCCGCCCGCGTAGCCAAGCGTCGCGCCGACGATGCACAGCGCCCCGAGCAACTCGTCGGCGTTCCCGGCGACGTCGATGCCCAGCAGCAGCACGACGCCCGCAAGGCCGATGAACAGTCCCACGAGCCGGGCTCCCGCCACGCGCTCTTCGTGGGCGAATCGGATCGCGAGCAGCGCAACGGTCAGCGGCACTGCGGCGATCAGGATCGCTGCCAGCGACGAGGACAGGTGCCGTTCGCCCAGCGGGATCAGCGTGAACGGGCCGGCGACCTCGACGACCGCGAACGCGATCAGCGGCCAGAGGCGGCCGCGCAGGCCGTCCAGCTCGCCGCGGCGCCACGCGATCGGCAGCAGGATCGCCGCGCCCAGGGCGATCCGCGTCCACGCGACGAACACCGCGGGCAGGTCGTCGACCGCGACCTTGATGAAGAAGTACGGGATCCCCCACAGGACCGAGCACGTGGCAAACGCGATCCAGGCGCGGCGCGACACGCTAGTGCCCTGATTCCGAAGTTCGACGGCCGAACTTCCGAATCACGACACTAGACGGCGTCGACGGTTACGACCGCGAGGGCGGCGACGCCCTCCTCGCGGCCGACGAAGCCCATGCCCTCGCCCGTGCTGGCCTTCACGTTGACCGCGTCGAACGGCAGCTTCAGGCTGCCGGCCAGCGACTCCCGGATGGCGTCGCGGCGCGGGCCGAGCTTCGGGCGCTCCATGAGAATCGTCGTGTCGCAGTGGGTGGGGCGTACGCCTCGGGCTTCGAGCTCGCTGACGATCAGCCTGAGCAGGGCGATCGAGTCGGCGTCCTTGAAGTCCCCGTCGGTGTCCGGGAACCACTGGCCGATGTCGCCCGCCCCTGCGGCGCCGAGGAGCGCGTCCATCACAGCGTGGGTCAGGACGTCGGCGTCCGAGTGGCCGGCAAGCCCGCGGTCGTGCTCGAACTCGACGCCACCGAGGATCAGCCGGCGGCCGGCCTCGAGGCGGTGCGAGTCCCAGCCGATACCCGAGCGCACGCTCATCCGATCGGCTCCAGGCGGCGCGTGCGGTGGTCGAAGACGCACAGCTCCTTGACACCCGCGTCTGCGAGCAGGGCCAGCGCGCGGTCGTACTCGAACCCGAGCTGCTCGGGCGTGTGGGCGTCGGACGACAGCGCGATCGGATTGCCGGCGTCGATCACCATCTCCAGGAAGGCGCGGTCGGGGTAGATCTCGCCCACCGGCTTGCGCAGCCCCGCCGTCGAGACCTCGATCGCGATCCCGCTCGCCGCGATGCGCTCCATCGCGATGTCGTAGTAGAAGCGCAGGTCCTTCTCGGGCCACGGTCGCTCGCGGCCCCAGTGCTTGACCAGGTCCGGGTGGGCGAGGATGTCGTACATCCCGGTCGTGGCGAGCTCGCCGAGCCACTCGAAGTACGTGCGCCAGACGTGGTCGGGCGAGCGGCCCGAGTTCCACACGTCGAAGCCGTCGTGGTCGAGCGCGCCGTCAGACAGGAAGTGGATGGAGCCGACGACGTAGTCCCAGTCGCGCCCGTCGAGCAGGGCGCGCATCCGATCCTCGCGGCCCGGGATGAAGTCGGCCTCGATCCCGAGCCTGAGGTCGGTCTCCTCGCGCACGAAGCGGATGTACTCATCGACGTCGTCCTTGGCGGACTGCACCCACAGCGGGTGGTTCCAGACGTCCAGCGCCTGCTCGAAGCGATACACGTGCTCGGCGACGCCCAGCTCCTCGATGCCACGCTCCGAGGCCGCCTCGCGGTAGCGCTCGGCATTGGCCGCGGTGAACGAGGTCTCCGCCGGGGTGTTCGGCGGATCGTCGACCCGCAGGTGCACGTGGTAATCGGTCAGCACGGGGCCAGTCTGCCACCCCATCTCCCTATCCGTCGTCGGACGAATACCTGAAGGTCGACTCGTAGGCGCAGCGTCCCTGGACCGAGAACGCCAGCGGGCCGGCGTGGACGTCGATCGTGTCGCTGAAGAGCTCGCGCCCCGCGCGGTCATGGCCGGGAATCACGCACGTGACCGGCTCCTGGTCGGGGAATGGCCGGCCGACGCGGACCTCGACGCTGCCGCCTGCGCGGAACCAGCCGCGTCCGGGGGTGTGGTCGATCTCGAGGTCGAGCGCCTCGACGCCCAGCAGGTCCGCGGCCTTGAAGACCCACGGGAACTGCTTTCGCGGGGTCCCACCGGCACGGCCGGTGAAGATGTCGGCGAGCGCCTCGCGCTGTCGTGCGTCGCCGCGCGCGTCCACGAACAGCGCACAGGTCCAGGGCGAGCCGGGCTCGTCGTCGTGGTACCGGCTCGCCAGCACGACGTTCATGCCGGCCAGGTCGACGCCGCCCGCAGATCCGTCCTCGACGATCCACGAGAGGGCGCCGAGGCACTCTCCGTACGTCGACCGGCCGCCGGCCTTGCCGCCGGTCCGCCGGCAAGGGCAGATCGCCTCGCAGTTGCAGGCTTCCAGATAGCTCCCGGAGATCTGCCAGGGCACCGACACCCGCGGAATCGGCATGGGTCAGTCTCCCACGCCCCGCCCGACGCGTCTGGAGCCTTCCTAGGCCCGGGCGCCCAGCAGCAGCTCGGCGACCCGCAGGTCCAGCGGGGTGGTGACCTTCACGTTCTCGCGCGGCGCCTCGACGATCCCCACCCTGCCGCCGAGCGACTCGATCAGCACGGCGTCGTCCGTGGCCGCCGCCACCGTGTCGTCGGGCAGCGCGAGGGCGCGCTCCAGGGCCTCGCGGCGGAACGCCTGCGGCGTCTGGATCGCCCACAGGCGCGACCGGTCGAGCGTGCGCTCGACCACCTCGC
>JAWVFZ010000162.1:0-25829 GCA_033855555.1 Solirubrobacteraceae bacterium | reverse complement strand
CCGATGCCCTCGTTCAAGAACCTGCCGCCCGAGAAGTTCAACGCGCTCGTCGCCTTCCTGTCGCAGCTGCAGTAGGGGCAATGGGAACCGGACCGCGAGCGGGCACCCTCGAGGAGCCCCAGGTCCGGGCGATGTTCGATCGCATCGCCGGGGTCTACGACGTCATGAACTCCGTCATGACGGCGGGGATGCACCATCGCTGGCGCCGCCGCGCCGCCGACCTCGCAGCCGTCGCCTCCGGTGACGAGGCGCTCGACGTCGCGACGGGAACCGGCGACCTCGCTGTCGAGCTGGCCGCGCGCGGCGCCCGCGTGATCGCGAGCGACTTCTCCGAGGAGATGCTCGCGCGGGCGCGCGCGAAGGACCCGGACATCGACTGGGAGTGGGCCAATGCCCAGGACCTCCCGTACGAGACAGACCGCTTCGCCGCCGCCACGGTCGGGTTCGGAGCGCGCAACTTCTCCGACCTGGCACGCGGCATCTCGGAGATGACGCGCGTGGTGCGGCCCGGCGGCAAGGTCGTGATCCTCGAGATCACGACCCCCCAGAAGCCGCCGCTGTCGACCTTCTTCTCGCTGTGGTTCGAGCGCGCGGTCCCGGCGATCGGCAAGCTTGCGGGAGACCCGGATGCCTACACGTACCTTCCGAACTCGGTGAAGCGCTTCCCTGGTCCCGAGGGACTGGCCGCGACGATGGCCGCAGCCGGCCTGCGCGACATCCGCTGGATCCTCACGGCGGGCGGCATCATCGCCATCCACGTGGGGACGAAGTGACCGAGACGAGCTCGCCGGTCTCCGAGATCGTGCACGTGGCGGGCGCCCACGTCGCGCCGCTGCTCACGCGCGTCGAGGAGCGTTTGCTGGAGATCGCGCGCGCGGGCGGCCCCGTGCTGTCGAGGCACGCCTGCGGCACGATGACCGCCGGCGGCAAGCGCCTGCGACCGTTGCTCGTGGTCCTGGCGGCGGGCGGTGCGGACGGTCCCGGGGTGGTGCGCGGCGCGGTCGCCGTCGAGCTCGTCCACGCCGCGACGCTCGTGCACGACGACGTGCTCGACGCCGCGGCACTGCGCCGCGGGCGCCCCACCGTCGTGGCCGAGGGCGGCCGCGAGATGGCGATCGCGACGGGGGACCTGCTGTTCGCCAGCGCGTTCACCGAGCTGCTGCCCAACGGCGTCGAGGCCATTCGTGCGCTGGGCGACGCCGGCAGCGCGCTCGCCGAGGGAGAGCTGCTGCAGCGCGCCGATGCGTTCGACACGAGCGTGTCGGTGGAGCGCTACCTGCACCGCTGCGAGCTGAAGACCGCATGCCTGTTCGTCGCGGCGTGCAGGCTGGGGGCGATCGAGGCCGGCGGCGGGCGGGGCGACACGCTGGCTCCGTTCGCGCGCGACGTTGGGCTGGCGTTCCAGATCCTCGACGACGTCCTCGACGTCTCGGGTCCCGCCGAGCGGACGGGCAAGCATCGCGGCGCCGATCTGCTCGACGGCACCGTGACGCTGCCCTTCATCCTCGCCCGTCGCAATGACCCGGCGCTCGAGGCCGCCGCCGGCATGACGCCGGCCCAGGCGGAGGAGCTGTGCGACCGGATCGCGGCCACCGGGGCGCTGGAGGAGGCCCGCGGACGGGCGCTGGACCTGGTGGCGCAGGCGAAGGCATCGCTTCCCGACGACCTGCCCGCGCCACAGCGCCGGGCGCTGGACCTCGTCGCCGACAGCGTCGTCGCGCGCTACGCCTGAAAACGACCGTGGCCCGCTTGAGCGGGCCACGGACTACGGCGGACACTGGGACAACTGAGCGGGGCTTGCGGCACCCCTTGGGGCGGGTCTAGAAGTCTTCGGGGAGGATGAGGTCCTGCTCGAGCGCCTCCACGAAGCGCTCGATCTCGTCTTCCATGTTCGCGTGCATCAGGCGCTTGAGGTCGCGGACGAGCGCCTCGGTGCCGTGGTCGAGCTGCTCGTCGAAGCGTTCGACGATCTCCTGATGGAAGACGCCGGTGCCGCTCCACTCGCAGTTGGGGCAGCGCAGCGCGACCTGCCAGTGCGAAGAGCCGGACTCGTCCCACTCGATGGGGTAGACGAGGTCCGAAGAGCAGGAGCCGCACAGGTGCAGGTCCTGGACGGCCTCGGAGACCGGCGTTCCAACAGCCTGGGCCGCATCGCCGGGCGCGGCGACCTGATCCTCGAAGTAGACGACCTCGATCGTCTTCCCGGAGGGCAGGACCACGCGGCGAACGTAGTGGCGGTTATCTGGCTGAGGGCTCATCATTGTGTTCCTGACATGCCCTACATCGACCATGCGTCCGAAGGACTTGACACCCAATACTGGGTATTCGTCGTGATCCGAACCGGCGCACGCGCCGCTACCCTCTGAGACATGCCAAACATCGGCCCACTCGAGCTCGTCATCGTCCTCGTGATCGTCCTGCTCCTGTTCGGCGCCAAGCGCCTGCCGGAGCTCGGCCGCTCGCTCGGCTCGGGCATGAAGGAGTTCAAGGATTCAGTGACCGGCAAGGACGACGACGGCGACGCGTTCGGCCAGCCGGAACTCGACCGCGGCGAGACGCACCCGGCCCCGGCGTCGACGGCCAAGGCCGAGCCGCCGGTCGAGGCCGAGCCGCGCTCATAGCAGTGCGCTGAGCCCGTGGCCACGGCCATTCGCCCCGTTGGCTACGACGATCGCCTCAGCGTCGTCGAGCACCTCGATGAGCTGCGCACGCGGCTGATCGCCGCTTTCGCCGTCTTCGTCATCGCGTTCACCGGGTGCCTGGTGTTCAACCATGCCCTGCTCAGCGTCGTGAACCGCCCGCTCGAGCAGACGACGCAGAAGCGCACCCAGGAGGGCAAGGGCGTCCTCGGGCAGATCTACGTGGGCAACAAGGCCCTGCGCGAGCTCGAGGCCTCCTACGCGCGGGTGGAGAGCGAGCTCGCGGGCCCGCAGTCCGGCCTCAAGCCGGCGGCGCGCAAGGTCCTCCTCGCCGAAGCCGCCAACCAGCGCGCCATCATCGCCGCCCTTCCGAAGGGTCCCGAGGGCTCGCAGCCCGTGACGCTGGCCCCGGGCGAGCCCTTCACCGCCACGTTCACGGTCGCGTTCTACTTCGCGCTGCTGATCAGCATGCCGCTGATCCTGTATCAGCTCTATGCCTTCGTCCTGCCGGCGTTCAGCCCGCGCGAGCGCAGCATCGCGCTCCCGCTGATGGCGATGATCCCGGTGCTGTTCATCGCGGGCGTCGTGTTCGGCTACTTCCTGATGCTGCCGGCCGCCGTCCGCTTCCTGCAGAACTTCAACTCCGACCAGTTCAACGTCATGTTGCAGGCACGCGATTACTACAAGTTCGCGGTGCTCGCGCTCGCCGCCACCGGCCTGGTGTTCCAGTTGCCCGTCGCGATCCTCGCGCTCACCCGGCTGGGGGTGGTCACGCCGCGCTTCCTGGTGTCCAACTGGCGCTACGCGGTCGTGATCCTGACCGTCGTCGCCGTACTGCTCCCGGGCACCGATCCGGTCACGACGATGATCATGGCCGTGCCGCTGTATCTCCTCTACGGGCTCAGCATCATCCTCGCCCGCTTCGTGGGCACCCCGCCCGCGGAGGAGCCGGTCGAGCCCGGCTACGACACCCTAGACTGACCGCCCGTGCTGTTCGATCTCAGAGGCCGCGGCCGGCGGCGTACGGTCCAGGGCATCTATCTGGGCCTCGCCATCCTGATGGGTGGCGGTCTCGTGCTGTTCGGAGTCGGCGGCGCCGTCTCGGGCGGCCTGCTCGACGCACTCAAGTCCAACCAGAACACGGGCGGGGGCAGCGGCGTCTTCGAGAAGCGCCTCAAGACCGCCGAGCAGCGCGCGATCGCTCAGCCCAAGAACGCCGCGGCATGGGCCGAGGTGGCAAAGCTGCGCTTCCAGGTCGCCGGCAGCAGCGCCAACTACGACCAGGCGACAGGCGCCTTCACGCCGCAGGGGAAGGCCGAGCTGGCGCGCGTCGACCAGGCGTGGACGCACTACACCGACCTGAACCCGAAGAAGATCGATACCTCGGCTGCCTCGTTCATGGTCCAGGCCTACGCGCCGACCGGGCTCAACCAGCCCGACAAGCTCGTGCGCGCCTACGAGTACGTGATCGACGGGACCGCGAAGCCGACGTTCGACCAGTACCGCAACCTCTCGATCTACTCCTACATCGCCGGTCAGATCCGCAAGGGCGACCTCGCGCGCACCAAGGCGCTCTCGCTGGCGCCCAAGGACCAGCGCGCGCTCGTGAAGCAGCAGATCGACGCCGAGAAGGTCAACGCGGTCAAGCAGCAGCTGCAGCAGGGCGGCGCCAGCGTCCAAACGCCCTGATCCTGGGCTGGACGGCGGATTCTCTATCCTTCGGCGCCGCGCCCCTGTAGCTCAACTGGCAGAGCAGCGGACTCTTAATCCGAAGGTTGAAGGTTCGATTCCTTCCGGGGGCACCTACTCGTGAGCGCGCTTCTCGCATGCGTGGACGGCGTGGTCACAGACCCCGCCGCGGCGCACATCCCGGTGACCGACGAGGGCCTGCTCCGAGGCGACGGCGTCTTCGAGGTCGTGCGCCTGTACGACGGGCGGCCGTTCGCCATGGAGGCGCACCTGCAGCGCATGGTCCGCTCGGCCGCAAACCTGCGCCTGGAGATCGACCTCGGCGCCCTGCAGGGCGACGTCGTCGCGATCCTTGCCGAGGCCGGGCCGGTGAATGCCGCCCTGCGGATGCTGGTCACCCGCGGCGGGCGCCGCGTCGTGATCGTCGAGACGCTCAAGGACCTGCCCGAGACGCTCGCGCTCGCGCTCGTCACCTACTCGCCGACGCGCATCATGGACGGCATCAAGTCGCTGTCGTACGGGCCGAACATGCTCGCCACCCGGCTGGCGCAGGAGCGGGGCTGCGACGACGCGCTGCTCGTGACGCCGCACGGCCGCGTCCTCGAGGCCCCGACGTGCTCGTTCTTCTACGCGCTGGACGAAGAGCAGCTGTACACGCCGCCGCTGGAGGACCACATCCTCGACTCGATCACCCGCCGCCACGTGATCGCCGTCACCGGGGCGCAGGAGCGGATCACGACGAGCGACGATCTCCGCTCGATCCGCGAGGCGTTCCTCGCCTCGACGCTGCGCGAGGTGCACCCGGTCTCCCGGATCGAGGACCGCGCGCTCGAGGCGGCCCCGGGACCGTTGTCGAGCGCGGCCGCCGCTGCCGTCGGCGACCGCATCCGGGCCACGCTCGAAGCGCGATGAAGATCGTCACAGTCATCGGCAACCGCCCGCAGTTCGTCAAGGCGGCGGCCGTCTCGCGGCTGCTGCGTGCCGCACACGAAGAGCTGCTCGTGCACACCGGCCAGCACCACGACGACGAGCTGTCCTCGATCTTCGTACGCGAGCTCGGAGTTCCGCGACCCGAGGTCGAGCTTGGCATCCACGGCGGGACGAACACCGAGCAGACCGCGCGGATGCTCGCGGCGCTGGGGCCGCTGCTGGCCGAGCAACGACCCGACCTCGTGCTCGTCTACGGCGACACCAACTCGACGCTCGCCGGCACGCTCGCCGCCGCACAGGCCGCAATCGCGGTCGCGCACGTCGAGGCCGGGATGCGCTCGTTCGACCGCGCGATGCCCGAGGAGCTCAACCGCGTCCTCACCGATCATGCGAGCGACCTGCTCCTGTGCCCCTCGCAAACAGCCGTGGAGAACCTGCGCAGGGAGGGAGTCGCAGGGAAGGTCGCGATGGTCGGCGACGTGATGGTCGACATCGCGCACCTGTTCCAGCCGCGGGCGCGCGAGGAGACGCCGGCGTTTCAGCCGCCCTACGTCCTGGCGACGGCGCACCGTGCCGGCAACGTGGACGACCCGGCAAGGCTGGCAGCGCTCGTCGAGCTGCTGCTCGCGGTGCCCGAGGACGTCATCCTGCCGCTGCACCCACGGACGCGCGCGCGGCTCGAGGCGGCCGGCCTGCTGGACGCGCTGGCGGCCGGCGTCGAGCTGCTGGCGCCGCAGGGCTACCTGGACTTCACCTCGCTGCTCGTCCATGCCCGGGCCGTCCTGACCGACTCCGGCGGCGTCCAGAAAGAGGCGTACCTCGCCGGCGTGCCGTGCGTGACGCTGCGCGACACCACCGAGTGGGTCGAGACCGTGGACGCCGGCTGGAACGTGCTCGTGGACCTGGACCGCGAGGCCGCCCTCAGCGCCCTTGCGCGAACGCCCCCCGGGGAGCGGCCCGAGCTCTACGGCGACGGGCGAGCGGGCGAGCGCGTCGTCGCCGCGCTCAGCTCCCGATCCGCTTGATCGCAACGCCGTCGGCGTCGCGGACCACGCCGCGGCCGTCGACGATCCCGTCGGCCGGGATCTCCAGCGTCGCGTACTCGGGGTGGTCGGCCTGGACGACGATGCCCTCCACGGGCTCTCCGTCCCATGGCTCGAAGCCCAGTGCGCGCAGCTCCGCGTCGTCGAACAGCGGATCTGAGGCGACCACCTGGGCACGGCGCGCGACGAGCGCGTCGCGCAGCGGGAAGGCGCCGCTGAACGCCGTCTCCTTGACGCCGCCGCGATAGGCGACGCCCAGGATCAGCACCCGCGTGCCGTCGAGCCCGCCGAGCAGGTCCGAGAGCAGCTCGACCGCGTAGGCGGGCATCGCCTCGTTGATCTCGCGAGCCACGCCGGGCAGGCGCGCATGCGCGTCCCCGGCGAGGTAGAAGCGCGGGTACACCGGGATGCAGTGCCCCCCGACGGCGACGCCGGGGCGATGGATGTGGCTGTAGGGCTGCGAGTTGGCGGCATCGATCACCCGCCGGACGTCGAGCCCCAGCTCGTCGGCGTGCCGCGCGAGCTCGTTGGCGAAGGCGATGTTGAGGTCGCGGTAGGTCGTCTCGGCCAGCTTGGTGAGCTCGGCGGCCTCGGTGCTTCCCATCGCCCGCACCTCCGCCTCGGTGATGAACGAGCGATACAGCTCGACGGCCCGGGCCTCGGCCTCGGGGGTCACGCCGCCCACGAGCTTCGGGTAGGTCGCGAGATCGCGCAGCACGCGGCCGCTGGAGACGCGCTCGGGAGAGAACGCCACGTGGACGCCTGAAGGCATCTGCGGCGCGACGCGGTTGCGCGTGGTGCCGACCGGCACGGTCGTCTCGACCACGACCGTGGTGCCCGGCGTGACGCCGCGGGCGACATCGGCAATGGCTGCGTCGAACGCCTGCCAGTCGGGCACGCCGTCGGCGCCTGCAACGAGCGGCGGGACGACGACCACGAGGTCCGCGCCGGCAACTGCGGCGGCCGTGTCGGTTGTGACCTCGATCGGCAGCGCCTCCGCGATGCCGGGCTCGTTGGGGAAGGGAACGGTCCCGGCGCGGACGAGCTCGACGACACGCTCGTCGATGTCGGTGCCGACGACGTCGTGCCCGGCGTTGGCGATCTGCACCGCCAGCGGCAGCCCGATCTTTCCAAGCGCGACGACGACTGCGCGCATCAGGGCCGGACAGTTTCGCCGGAGCGCGCGCTCTCGAGGACGGCCTCGGCGATGCGAACCGCTGCGAGCCCCTCCTCGAGCGTGACGACTGCGCTGTCCTCGCCGCGGACCATTGCGAGCACCGCCTGCAGCTCGGAGCCCAGCGGCTCCGGCTTCGCGATGGCGAAGCGCGTCATATCGCCCTCCGTGACGCCACGCTGCTGCTGCAGCCAGGGGGCCGTGGCGCGCTCGCCGTTGCGGTAGAGCGTCAGGTCCGCGGTCAGCGTGTCGGCCTCGAACATCCCCTGCGCCCCGAGCACGCGGGTGCGCCGGATCTTCGTCGGCGAGATCCAGTCGACGTTGCAGCTGAACGCGACGTCGTTCGCGAGCCGCCCGGTGACGAGCACCAGGTCCTCGTGCTCGCGGCCCATGACGTGGCCGGTCTGGGCGGCCAGCGACGCGATCGGCGCTCCGCCCAGCCAGCAGACGAGGTCCAGGTCGTGCGTGCCGAGGTCCTTGACGACGCCGACGTCGCGCACGCGATCGGGGAACGGCCCGACGCGCTCGGTGCGGACCAGCAGTACCTCGCCCAGTTCGGCGAGCCGGCGCCGGAGCTCCAGCAGGGCCGGGTTGAAGCGCTCCACGTGGCCCACGGCGGCGCGCACGCCGGCGTCGCGGACGACGCCGATCAGCTCCTGTGCCTCTGCGGTTGTCGCGGCCAGCGGCTTCTCCACCAGCAGATGCGTCCCGCGCGCGGCGAGCGTGCGGACCGCGGCCAGATGGCCCTCGGTCGGGACGGCGACGATCGCGAAGTCGACCTCGGGCAGGTCGTCGACCGACGCGAAGATCCGCGCCCCGTCGTGGACGGCGCCGAAGCGGTCGCCATCGGGGTCGACGGCGCCGAGGAACTCGACCTCGGGCGAGGCCTGGAGCAGGCGCGCGTGGTGCCGGCCGATCATCCCCAGCCCGAGCACGGCGCCGCGCAGCGTTCGGGTCGGAATCGCAGCGGTCACGGCGCCTCGTAGGCTATCCGCATGACAGGCGACACCTTCCCCGGCCTCGTGCTCAGCCCGACCGCCCAGGTGGGGGAGGGCGTGCGCTTCGGTGCGCACGTCGTCGTCCATGACGGCGTGGTGATCGGCGACGGCGTCGTCATCCAGGACGGGGCGATCCTCGGGAAGGCCCCGACCCTGAGTCCGCGCTCGTCGATGGCGGGCGCGGCGGCATCCGAGCCGCTGGTGATCGAAGAGGGCGCGGCGATCTGCGCGCAGGCGATCGTGTTCGCCGGTGCCCGCATCGGCCGCGGCACGATCATCGGCGACCAGGCGTTCATCCGCGAGCGCACGGTGATCGGCGAAGGCTGCGTGATCGGCCGCGCGGCGACGGTCGACTGCGACGTGCGGATGGGCGACCGTGTCCGCATCCAGTCGCAGGTCTACATAACGGCCTTTTCGATCGTGGAGGACGACGTGTTCATCGGGCCGTGCGCGACGACGACGAACGACGACACGATGGCCCGGCGGCCGCCGGGCCAGCCGATGGCCGGCGCGACCCTGCGGCGCGCGTGCCGGATCGGCGGCGGCGCCGTGCTCGTGCCGGGTGTCGAGATCGGCGAGGAGGCGTTCGTCGCGGCCGGTGCGGTCGTTACGAACGACGTCGCGCCGCGCGCGCTCGTGATGGGGGTGCCCGCGCGGGTGGTGCGGCGGGTTCCGGATGACGACCTGCTCGAGCGATGGTCCTGAGGCGCCGCCGGCGCCACCTCCGCGCCGAGCGCGGCACGCAGGCGCTCGCCGCGGCGGCGCTCACCACGACCGCTGCGGTGGCCGTCTTCGAGTGGCGGCGCCTGCGCGCCCGCCATCCCGAGGAGCAGCCCGCCGGCACCCTGCGCGAGGCCGTCGAGGTCGTCACGGCGGGCTACCGCACCGGCACACCGCGCGAGAACGCGCTGTTCAACCTCCTGACCGCGTTCACGCTCACCTTCGGCGCCGCCCGGCTCTCGACGTGGTCGATCCGGCACCGCGGCACCGCCGGCCCGTTTCGCAACGTGCGGTTCCGCAACCAGCACCTCCATCACTTCATCCCCGGGATCGTGATCGCGTTTCTCTCCGGCGGCGTGGCTGTGTCGACGCGCAACGAAACGCTCGACGCCTGGCTCGCCGTGCCGTTCGGAGCGGGCGTGGCGCTGACGCTCGACGAGTCCGCGCTGCTGCTCGAGCTCGACGACGTCTACTGGAGCGAGCGCGGGATCGTGAGCGTGCAGATCACGCTCACGGCGATGCTGATGCTCAGCGGCCTTGCGCTAGGGCTGCGACTGCTGAGGCGGGGAGAGGCAGAGGTCCTGTAGCCGCGTCGTCGTTCCAGATGACCTGCTCGCGGCCGGGGCCGACGCCGACCAGCAGCACGGGCACGCCGACCTGCTCGGAGATGTAGCTCAGGTAGTCGCGCGCGGCCTGCGGCAGGTCGGACTCGGTGCGGCACTCGCCGAGGTCCTCGCTCCATCCGGGCAGCTCCTCGTACACCGCTCGCGCGTGGTGCAGGACGGACTGGTGGTAGGGGAACGTCTCGAAGATCGCGTCCTCGCTGCCGCGGTAGCGCGTGGCGACCTTGATGCGGTCGAAGCCGCTCAGGACGTCCAGCTTCGTGACGGCCAGGCCGGTCAGCCCGTTGATCCGGGCCGCGTAGCGCAGCGCGACGATGTCGAGCCAGCCCGTCCGCCGGGGGCGGCCGGTCGTGGTTCCGAACTCGTGGCCCCTGCGGCGGATCTCCTCGCCGGTCTCGTCGTCGAGCTCGCTCGGGAACGGGCCGGCGCCGACGCGCGTCGTGTAGGCCTTCGTGATGCCGAGGACCTCGGTGATGTCCTTCGGCCCGACGCCCGCGCCGATGCAGGCGGCGCCGGCGACCGGGTTGGAGCTCGTGACGAAGGGATAGGTCCCGTGGTCGATGTCCAGCAGCGCGCCCTGCGCGCCCTCGAAGAGGACCGTGCGCCCGGCGTCGAGCGCCTCCCATGCCATCGCGGCGGTATCGGCGATGTGCTGCTCGAGCCGGTGGCCGTAGGTCAGGTACTCCTCGGTCATCGAGTGCAGATCCAGCGCCGGATCCTTCTGGAAGGGCCGCAGCGTGAGCGCCTTGGGCTCGAGCGCCGCGGCGATCTTCTTCTTGAGGATCTTCTCGTCGAGCAGGTCCTGCACGCGGATGCCCAGGCGCGCGGACTTGTCGGCGTAGCACGGGCCGATGCCGCGCTTGGTGGTCCCGATCTCGAGCTTGCCCAGCCGCGCCTCGCCGGCCTGGTCGAGCAGCAGGTGGTAGGGCATGATCAGGTGGGCGTTGGCCGAGACCTTCAGCCCGCTGACGTCGATCCCGCGCGCCCGCAGGCCGTCGATCTCGGCCGTCAGGACCTTCGGATCAACGACCACCCCGTTGCCGATGATGCAGGTCTTGCCCGGGTAGAGGATGCCGCTCGGGATGAGGTGGAACTTCCACGTCTCGCCCTCGCGCACGATCGTGTGGCCGGCGTTGTTGCCGCCCTGGAAACGGATGATCGCCTCCGCGCCCTCGGCGAGCAGGTCGACGACCTTCCCCTTGCCTTCATCGCCCCATTGGGCGCCAACGATGCAGATACCAGGCATGCGCGCGGAAGTCTGACAGCCGAGCCGCTCCGGCACTCGGCCGAAGCTAGGCCAGTCGCCGCAGGTCCGGCTCGACGTGCTTGCGGTTGTCGGCGCCGAAGAGCGGCAGCTCCTCGCACATCTCCTCGAGGCGCGAGACCGTGCGCGGGTTGATCTGCTCGGCCAGCGCCTCGCGGTCGAGGTTCGTCGTGAGGACGATCGCGCGCTGCTCCTCGTAGCGGGCGTTGACGATCGCGTAGAGCTGCTCGAGCACCCATGGGCTGGTCTTCTCGGTGCCGACGTCGTCGACGTGCAGGAGGTCGACCTCGGCCAGACGGTCGAGCAGGCCGGTGTAGCTGTGGCGCGAGCCCTCCTCATAGGTGTCGCGGATCTCCGCCAGCAGGCGCGGCAGCGAGTAGATCGCGACCGAGCGACCGGCCTCGAGCGCGGTCTTGGAGACCAGCATCGCGAGCGTCGTCTTGCCGGTCCCGACGTCACCGTAGAGCCACAGGCCACGGCCCTCGTCCAGGCGCTGGTCGAGGTTGCGCAGATAGGTGCGCACGACCTGAACCGTGGCCGCGGGCATCTCCGTGACCGGCGGGCGGTCGAACGACACGCCCTGGTACTTGCGCGGGATCGCGTTCGACAGGCCCCTTGCGCGCCGCTCGCCGACGATCAGGCCCCGGCACCGGCACGGCGTCGCGACGCGCTGCTCGTCGTCGACCAGCATCCCGCTGCCGTCGCAGACGCCGAAGGGGCACGCGCGGGCCACGGTCATGCCGCCTGGCGGTTGGACAGGCCGAGGAACCGCGGGAACTCGCTCTGGAACGAGACGTGGACCGTGCCGAGGCCGCCGTTGCGGTGCTTGGAGATGATCAACTCGGCCTCGCCGGGATGCTCCGTGGTCTCGGGGAAGTAGTACTCGTCGCGGTAGATGAACATGACGAGGTCGGCGTCCTGCTCGATCTGCCCGGACTCGCGCAGGTCGCTCAGCATCGGGCGCTTGTCGGTGGCCGAGCGCGACTCCACCGCACGGCTGAGCTGCGACAGCGCGATGACCGGCACCCCGAGCTCGCGAGCGAGGATCTTCAGGCCGCGCGACATCTCGCCGACCTGCTGCACGCGCGAGTCGATCGTCGGGTCGGGTCGCATCAGCTGGAGGTAGTCCACGATGATCAGCCCCAGGCCGCCTTCGGTCTGCTGGTGGAGCCGGCGCGCCTTGGCGCGGATCTCGAGGATCCCGATGTCCGAGGAGTCATCGACGTACAGCGGCGCGCTGTCGTACCGGGTCGCGGTATCCAGCACGCGCTTCCACTTGCGCTCGTCCTTCAGCCGGCCCTTGCGCAGATCGTCGCCCTTGATCGCGGCCTGGCTCGCGATGAAGCGCTGGGCCAGCTCAGCCTCGCTCATCTCCAGGCTGAACAGCGCGACCGGCAGCGGGCGCTCGGGATGCAACGCGACGTTCTCGGCGATGTTCGTGACCAGCGCCGACTTCCCCATCGACGGGCGGGCGGCGAGGATGATCAGGTTGCCGGGCTGGAAGCCGCCCGTGATCTCGTCGAGGTCGGCGAAACCCGATGGCGTCCCGGTGAGCGAGATGCCCTCCTTGGAGAGCCGCTGCCACTTCTCGATCTCGACCTCGAGCACCTCCCCGACGCGCTGGAAGTCCTTCGTGCGGTCGTCGTGGGCGACCTCCAGGATCCCGCGCTCGGCCATCTCGACCAGGACCTGGGGCTGCTCGGTGCGGTTCAGCACCGCTGTCTGGATCTCGTAGGTCTTGGCGAGCAGGCGGCGCAGCAGGGCGTGCTCGCGCACGATCCGGCCGTAGCGCAGCGCGTTGCCGACGGCGGGGACGGCGCCGGTCAGGCCGTCGACCTCGGCCTGCCCGCCGGCGTTCTCGAGCTCCCCGCGGGAGCGCAGGTGCTCGGTGACCGTGAGCGGGTCGACCGGCTGGCTCTCCTGGTAGAGCGCGAGCATCGACTCGTAGATGAGCCGGTGGCGATCGCGATAGAAGTCGTCGGGCCGCAGCCCCTCCTCGATGACGAGCCCGTAGAGGGCGCCGTCCCAGAGCAGGATCGCGCCGAGAACCGACTGCTCGGCCTCGATCGAGTGCGGTGGCGCGGCGCCGATCGAAGCGGGTTGCGGGGCCTGTCCGTGGCCGTTGTGGGGCACTGCGCTCATTCCCACCGAAGCTAGCGCCGCCTCCGGCGTGACGCAGCGGAACTTGCCGCTACGTCCACAGATTTGTTTGCGGCGGCGGGAGCTTCGTTACTTGCGCTCGACGACCATCGTCTTGACGGTCGCGGTGACGCCATCGGCCATCTCGACGACGACCTGGTACGTGCCGATGCTCTTGATCGGGTCGGGCAGATGCACCTTGCGCTTGTCCACCGTGATGCCGCGCGCCTCCTGGATGGCGTCGGCGATGTCCTGGTTGGTGACCGAGCCGAACAGGCGACCGTCATCGCCGGCCTGCTGCTCGATCGTCAGGACGGTGCGGTCCAGCTGCTCGGCGGCCCCGCGCGCCTGGGCGACGGTCTGCTCCTGGGCGCGGTCGGCGGCCTCCTGCGAGCGACGGACGGCCTCGAGGGCGCCCTTCGTCGCGGGCTGGGCGAGCTTGCGGGGGGCCAGGAAGTTGCGCAGGTAGCCCTTCGAGACGTCCACGACCGCACCGCGCTCGCCGACGTTCTCGACGTCCTTCAGGAGGATCACTTCGGGCATGGCTCTAGCGGTCGCGGTCGCGGTCGCCGCGGTCGCGGTCCCGATCGCCACGGCCGCGCGGGCCGTCCTCGCGAGCGGGCTCGGCGGCGTAGGGGAGCAGCGCAAGCTCGCGAGCCCGCTTGACCGCCTTGGCGATCTGGCTCTGGTGGCGACGGCAGGCGCCCGTGATGCGCCGCGAGCGGATCTTGCCGCGCTCGGACACGAACCGGCGCAGCGCGACGACGTCCTTGTAGTCGACCTGCTCGATCTTGTCCTTGCAGTACGGGCAAGGCTTGCGGCGGCCGCTGCCGCCAACCTTCTTGTCGCGCCGCCGCGAGGCGGTCGGCTTTGCTCTGCGCTGCTTGGCCACTGATGGAGCTCCGAAGTCTTTTTGGCGAACGCGCGCCGGCCGGCGCGCGCACGCGCAGCCCGGTGAGGCGCGCGAAGCCACATTGTGACATGGAACCGGCCCCGAGGCCGGGTGGGCAGGGGTGAAACACGAACGCCGCCCCGAAGGACGGCGTTCGTTTGTTGCTGAGCGGAGGGCGAGGCCGGCGAACCAGCCTCGACGGAGGTCGTCCCTCCGCTGCTGAGTCGTGGGGGACGAGCCCCTAGAAGGGGATGTCGTCCTCGGCCGGCGCGGGCGCCGAGCTTCCGCCGCCGTTGCCTCCGGCCGGAGCCCCCGCGTAGTCGGACGTGTCGATGGGGATGTCGGCGCGCGGCGCGAAGCCCCCGCCTCCCTGGCCGCTCGGCGCGTCGTCGCGCCCGCCGAGGAACTGCACGGCGTCAGCGATGATGTCGATCGCCTGGCGCTTGTGGCCCTCGGGCGTCTCCCATTCGCGCCACTCGAGGCGGCCGTCGATGGCCACCGGGCGGCCCTTGCTGAGGTAGCGGGCGCAATTCTCGCCCTGGGCGCCCCAGACCGTGACGTCGAAGAAGTTGGCCTTGTCGGTCCACTCACCGGTGGACCCGTCCTTGCGGCGCGTGTTGCAGGCGACCCGCAGCTTGCAGACCGAGGTGCCGCTCGGCAGCGAGCGCAACTCGGGATCAGACGTGAGGTTGCCGGTCAGCACGACCCGGTTGATGTTCGTTGCGGCCATCTGGATGGCCTCCTTTCGAAGCTTCTTGGCTCGTCGGCGAGTCTAGACACGGTGACGGCGGCTTCCGGCCCCAACGAGGACGATCTTCGAGGATGCCGTCGCGAAGAAGTCGCAAACGACGGGATTTTCCTGACGCCGCCTCGGCGCTAGGCAGCGGGAGCCGGCTCGGCGGAGGCCGATGCGGCGGGGGGTGCCGGCTCGGCCGGAGCGTCTTCGGCGGCGCGCGGAGCCGGGGCGTCCTGGCGGACGTCTGGGGCCGGCGGGGTGCCGGGACGGAGCTTGATGACCCGGAAGCGCGTCACGCCGTCCGTGATGCGAAGCGTCCGGTTCAGAGCTTCGAGGACCTCGCGGGGACCCTCGAACTGCAGCAGGTGGTACTCGGCGTCGGTCTTGTGCCGGATCTCGAACGCCATGGGTCGGACGCCCCAGTCGTGGCTGGACGTGATCGTGCCGCCGTTGCTGGTGATCAGGCGCTCGGCGTCTGCGAGCACCTTGCTGCGCAGCTCGTCCGCTGTGGCGGTGTCGAGCAGGATCACGAGGTCGTATGTGGGCTTGGCTGCGGCCATCAAGAAGTCGCCCCGAGGGCGGCGGCCACTGTAGCAAAGGGGCGAATGCGCCCGCCCGGCGGCTAGTCGGACCATGGACCGCCTCCGATGGGACAACATCGCCCGCGCCGCGGCTGTGGTCGCCGTGGTCGCGCTCGTCGTCGCCTGGCCTCGCCTTCAGGCCGGCGCACCCGCCCTGCCACCCTCTGCTGCAAAGCCCGTCACGGTCGAGGATCCGGCGCTCGTCGAGGATCCGGCGGTGCCGACGCGGACGGTCGAGCAGCCTCCGCCCGCGGTGCGCAAAGGATCTCCCGCAAGGCCGCGGGAGCGCCATCGCCGGCGCCGCGCGCGCGCCCCCCGACGTGTCCGGCGTCACGTTCGGCCCGCTCCGTCCCCCGTCTCGCCGGCGCCTCAGGCGATCCCGGCGAGGCCCGCAGGCGGGCGGGTCCGGGTCCCGCCGCCCCGTCCGAGTGCCGACGACGTCGCCGCCGGCGAGTTCGCCCTGCCGTAGCTGCCAGGCTTCGCCGCGTGGATCAGGCGCGCTGGGCAGAGGTCGATCGGTACATCGAGGAGCTGCTGGTCGGAGAGGACCCGGCGCTGGTCGCCGCGCGAAAGGCCTCCGCGGCCGCCGGGCTGCCTTCGCACGACGTCTCGGCGGCCCAGGGCAGGTTGTTGGAGATCCTGGCCCGCGCGCAACGCGCGCAGCGGATCCTCGAGCTCGGGACGCTCGGGGGCTACAGCACGATCTGGCTCGCGCGCGGGCTGGCCCCCGGCGGAGAGCTCGTCTCGCTGGAGGCAAACCCCGCCTACGCGGAGGTGGCTCGCGCGAACATCGCCCGCGCGGGCCTGTCCGACCGGGTCGAGGTCGTCACCGGCCGAGCGCTCGAGACGCTCCCGCGTCTGAGCGGCCCGTTCGACCTGGTCTTCCTCGATGCCGACAAGCGCTCGAGTCCCGCGTACCTCGGCTGGGCCATCGAGCTCGCCAGGCCCGGGACCGTGATCGTCGCCGACAACGTCGTCCGCGGCGGGGCCGTCGCCGACGCGGAGAGCGGCGACGAGAGCGTCGAGGGGGTGCGAGGAATGCTCGAGCTGATGGGCGCCGACCGGCGTCTGGTCGCAACGGCGATCCAGACCGTCGGGGCGAAGGGCTACGACGGCTTCGCGCTCGCCGTCGTGGCCTGATCGGCGGCCTTCTTGCGGATGTCGGCGAGCTGTTCGTCGATCCAGTCGCCCGGATCGCGCGCGGTGACGATCCGCTTCAGCCCCTCCATGCGGCGCTCGCGCTCGGATTCGCGCATGGTGAGGGCCGCGTGGATCGAGTCGGCGGTCTCCTGGATGTCGAACGGGTTGACGCTCAGCGCGAACTCGCCCAGCTCCTCGTGGGCGCCGGTGTTCTCGCTGAGGATCGAGACGCCGGCATGCTCGTTGACGAGCGGACCCTCCTTCGCAACCAGGTTCATCCCGTCGAACATCGCGTTGACGAGCAGCACGTCGTAGTGCTTGTAGGCGGCGACGGCCTCCTCGAGATCGTCGCGCAGCTTCAGCTGGATCGGCATCCAGTCGGGCGTGCCGTGGCGGTGGTTGACGACGGCGACGAGGGCCTCGATCCGCTCCAGGTATTCCGCGTACTCGGGCACGTCCATCCGCGAGGGCATGAGCTGTGCGATGAACGTCACCTTCTCGATGAACTCCGGGTGCTGCTCGAGGAACAGGTCGAACGCCGAGAACCCGCGCAGCACGTTCTTCGAGAGGTCGGCGCGGTCCACACGCAGGATGAGGTGCTCGCGGCGGCGGGCCAGCAGCGCCTGCTCGAACTCTCCCGTGCGCTCGGAGTCCGCCACGCGCCGGGTCGCGGCGGCGTCGATCGGCAGCGGGTACGCGCGCACCCAGACCTCGCGGTCCTCGAACCGCACGACGCCGCGCTGGAAGTCGACCTCGAGCTCCATCAGGTCGCGACAGCACTGCAGGAAGTTGCGCCGGTAGGAGCGCGTATGGAAGCCGATGATGTCGTTGGCCAGCAGCCCGCAGTAGATCTCCTCGCGCATGCGGTTGGGCAACACCCTCCAGGCGTCGCTCTGCGGCCACGGGATGTGGATGAAGTGGTGGAGGAAGGCGTCGGGCCGCGCGCGGCGCACGAGCCCGGGCAGCGTGTAGAGGTGGTAGTCGTGGATCATCACGACCGGCTCGGTCACGCCGTCGATCTCCTCGATCACGGCAACCGCGAGATCCTCGTTGACGACGTTGTAGCCGTACTCGAACGCCTCGACCTCGTGACGGCGGATGTCGGGCGCGTTGCTCAGGTCCCAGAGGTAATGCTGGATGAACCAGAGCATCGGGTTGGCGATGATGTTGTAGAAGCGGTCGTACGCCTCGGGGTCGCTCTCGACGAGCCGCACGGAGTACTCGCCACCCTGGGGCGAGCGCACGGTGAATGCCTTGCCACCTTCCTCGCGAGCCTTCGCCGCGTCGCCGGTGGTCATCGTCGACGCGACCCAGACCGCGTCGCGATGGGACGCCAGGCCGGTCAGCGCGGTGACCAGCCCGCCCGTGCCGCGCGATACGCCGCCCTCGTCATCGAACGTGACGGGCCCGCGGTTGGACACCAACACGAGCGGCTGGGTCATCAGGCCGCCGCGCTGCGCCCGGCGCTCTCCTCTCCAAGCAGCTCGGTGAAGATCCGCAGATAGTCGCGCAGGTAGCGCGGCATGAGGAAGTGCTTGCGCACGTGAGCCTTGCCGGCTCGCCCGAGGCTCCTGCCGAGATCCGGGTCACCCAGGATCTCGATGGTGCGCTGCGCGCACAGCTCGACCGAGTCGACCAGGAAGCCGCTCGCGCCGTCCTCGACCTGCAACGGAATGCCGCCGACGTTGCCGCCGATGAAGGGGCGGCCCTTCCAGATGGCCTCGCTGACCGTCAGGCCGAAGCCTTCGCGGATCGACTTCTGGATGAGCACGTCGGACTGCGACTGGAACGCGTTGACCTCGATCGCCCCGACGTTGTTGAAGTTGTTGAGGATGTGGATGTCGGGATCGCCGTCGGCGTGCGCGATGGTCGCGTTGAAGTAGTCCCAGCCCTCGGGGTCGTCGGATGCCATCGAGCCCACGAGCGCCAGCTGCACGTCGGGCATCTGGTCCTTGACGATCCGGTAGGCATCGATCACGCCGAGCGGGTCCTTCCACGGATCGAACCGCGATACCTGGCAGATCATCGGGCGGTCGATGTCGATGCCGAACTGCTCGCAGACGTACGACGCGTCTTCGGGCGACAGCGCCATGTTCTTGGGCGCGAGCGGATCGATCGCCGGCGGCACCGTGTTCACCGTGCCGACCATGCCGGAGGGCACGTAGGACGGCATGTGGAACAGCGACTGGGGGTAGTCGCGGATGTAGGGCAGCAGGTGACGGATCGTGTCGGGATTGGGCGTCGAGAGGTCGATGTGGCAGCGCCAGACCCAGCCCCGGGCCTTCTCGGGAACGAGGTGGTACATCGCCGCCGGCTGCGGGTCGTGGATGAGCGCGACGTCCCAGCCGCCCGCGAGCTCGCGGGCGTTCATCTCGTTGTAATGGCGCCAGGTGGCCCATTGCTCCTCGGTGAGATCCTCGGGCGCGCCCTGCAGGGCGTTGTGCATCAGCTTCGTCGCGTTGAAGAACTCCTCGCGCCCGTAGATGACCTGCCACTCGACCTCGAGGCCGACGTCGCGCATCAGCGGGACGAGCGTGTAGAGGATCTCGCTGACGCCGCCGCCGAACGCGGTGGCCGAGACGTGGACGACCTTGCGGCCCTTCAGCGGCGCGGCAAGCTCCTGGACCTCCGCGATCAGGTCCTTGCCGACTATGTGCGTGTAGTCGGAGAGGAATTTGCTGCCGACGGCGACTGGCTGAAGCACGTTCCGGAATCTACCCCGTGGGGCGGGTGTCGGGTGGCCGCTCGCCCAGCTTGACGCGCACGACGCGCAAGTGGCCCCCGCGGACGACCGTGATGGAGACGGTCTGGCCGGGCAGGTAGCGCGTCAGCACGCGCGACACATCGGCCGCGCGCGTGATCGTCGAGCCGTCCACTTTCGTGATGACGTCGCCGCCGGGCCGGAAGCGCGTCACCTGGAAGCGGACCGCCTTGCCGGAGGCGCCCTTGAGCCCGGCCTGGTCTGCCGGGCCGCCCTTGACGAGGTTGTCGAGATAGGCGCCGTGGGTGACGCCGAGGCGGAATCTGGCCGCCAGCTGCGGGTAGATCTCCAGCGTCTGGATGCCCAGGTAGGCGTAGCGGACGCGGCCGGTCGTGCGCAGCTGGGCCAAAGAGCGCTTCGCGGTGTCGATCGGCACGGCGAAGCCGACCCCGGCTCCATCCCCGCTGCCGGACTGGATCTGCGAGTTGATCCCGAGAACGCGGCCGCCGGCATCCAGCAGCGGGCCGCCGGAGTTGCCGTGGTTGATCGCGGCATCGGTCTGGATAGCGCCCTCGATCTTGAAGCCGGTGAGCGAGTCGATCGACCGCTCGGTCGCCGACACGACGCCGACCGACAGCGACTGCTCCTCTCCAAAGGGGGAGCCGATCGCCGCCACCGGCGAGCCGACCTGCACGTGGCGCGTCGAGCCCAATGGGAGCGGGCGCAACGTCAGGCCCGAGGGGTCGATCCGAAGCAAGGCGACGTCGGCGTTGGGATCGAAGCCGACGATCTTCGCCGCGACCTGGTTGCCGTCGGCGAACTTGACGTACACGCCGCCCGCGGGCTTGATCCGCGCGCCGACGCCGCTCGTCACGACGTGGGCATTGGTCAGGATCTCGCCGGAGCCGGAGATCACGAAGCCCGAACCGAGACCGCCGCCGCCGAGGCTGCCGCCGAGATCCAGCGCGATCACGGTGACGACGCCGGGCGAGTCCCGCTTGTAGAGGCCCGTCATGTCGACGCTCCCGTGCGCCGCGGGCTGATCGGGGCTGGGCTTGACGACCTCCACCTTCGAGGTGCGCACGACCGTCGTCGTGGTGCCCTTGCTTCCGCAGCCCGCAAGCGCTGCCGCGGTCGCCGCGACGAGCGCCGCACGCCTCATGACCATGCGCTCGCCTCGCGGGGGCTGGGAACCGGCTCTACCGGAAGCCTCAGCGAGAAGGTGGTTCGCCCGGGCACGCTGTGCGCGTCGAGTCGGCCCTCCATGCGCTCGGCCAGCTCCCGCGCGATCGCGAGGCCGAGGCCTGACCCACGCGCGTCGTCGGAGGTGTAGAACGGCTCGAAGATGCGCTCGACCTCGCCGCGCCGGAGACCCGGGCCGCGGTCGATGACGGCGAGGCGCACCATGGCCCCGTCAGCCGCTGCGGAGACCACGACCGGCGTGCGGTCGGGAGTGTGGCGCAGGGCGTTGTCGATCAGGATGCGCATGATCTGGGCGACACGCTCAGGATCGCAGGTCGCCTCCAGCGGGTCTGCGGGCATGTCCAGGTCCAGGTCCGATTCGCTCTGGGCCACCGCGGGCGCGAACTCGCCGGCGACCATCCGGCAGATCGTCGCGACGTCGGTCGGCTCCATGCGCAGCTCCAGCGATCCCGCCTCGAGCCGCGAGAGGTCCAGCAGGTCGGTCGCGAGCTTGCCGAGGCGGTCGACCTGACCGCGGATCTCGTGGACGAACGAGCGCCGTGTGTCCTCGTCGAGCTCCTCGTCGGCGAGCAGCTCGAGGAAGCCGCCGAGCGAGAAGATCGGCGTACGCAGCTCGTGCGAGGCGGTCGCGATGAAGCGCTTGCGCGCCGAGTCCAGCTCGGCGAGCTGGTTCTGCATCCGGTCCAGCGCGCGTGCGAGCTGTCCCAGCTCGTCGGCGGAGTCCACTGGGAACCGAGCCGCGAAGTCGCCGCTGGCGACGCGCCCCGCGGCGACCTCGAGGCGCTTGACCCGGCGGCTGAGCGCCTGGGCCACCCAATAGCCGGCCAGCAGCGCCCCGAGCAGCGCAAGGCCTCCCGCCGTCAGGATCCGGCGGCGGATCAGCGCGACATTGTCCTCGACGTCGGTGAGCGGGGCCGAGAACACGATCACCGCGCCCACGGAACGGCGGTAGCGGATCGGCAGCGCCGCCTCGGCGACGCGCCCGGCGTCGCCGGCCTCCGATCCGACGGCCACCTTGCCCGATGCTGCGGCGTCGATGGCCACGGCGAACTGGAGGTCGCGGATCTCGACCTCGGTGGTCGAGTCCGACTGAGGTACGACCTGGAGGCCCGAGGACGTGCGGTTGACGAGCAGCAGCGTCACGCGGGCGTTGGCGGCGTCGGCCGCGCGGCGGACGTCGGTGTTGAGCCGCCGCACGTCCACGCTGTTCTGCACATCGGAGCGGATGCCGCCCGAGTACGCCTTCGCGGTCGCCGTGAGCGTGCGCAGGCGCTGCTCGCGCAGCGACGATTCCAGCTGCGGTACGACATAGACGTAGACGACGCCGATGACGCCCAGCGTGATCGCGCCGAACAGCAGCGCAAGGCGGTTCGCGATCGAGCGCACGAGAATTCGTGGCGCCGCGCCCCTCAGGCGGCGTCCCTGAACCGGTAGCCGACGCCGCGCACGGTGAAGATGTACTCGGGGTCCTTGGCGTCGCGCTCGAGCTTCTCGCGCAGGTGGCGGATGTGGACGTCGATCGTGCGCGGGTCGCGGTAGGAGCTGTCACCCCAGACGCGCGTCAACAACATGTCGCGGGTGAAGACCCGGCCCGGGGCGTGCGCGAGCGCGCTGAGGATCTCGAACTCCACGAACGTGGTCGCGATCGACTCGCCGCGGACGGTGACGGCGCGCTTGGCGGGATCGATGCGCAGCTCATGGGCCTCGAGCGGCTCGTCCTCCGGTCCCGTCTCCGCGGACGTGCCCATCCCGGCGCGCCGCAACGCCGCCCGGACGCGACTGCGGAACTCGCGCAGCGAGAACGGCTTGGTGATGTAGTCGTCGGCGCCCAGCTCGAGGCCGAGGACCTTGTCGATCTCCTCGGCCTTGGCGGTGAGCATGATGATCGGGACACTGCTGCGCGAGCGCAGGCGCCGGCAGACCTCCAGCCCGTCCAGGCGGGGCATCATCACGTCGAGCACGACGAGATCGAAGGGCTGCTCCGAGAACCGCGCGAGCGCCTCGCGACCGTCCGACGCGCGGACCACTTCGTAGCCATCCTTCTGCAGCGGGTAGCTGAGCAGCGTCTGGATCGCCTGCTCGTCATCGGCAAGCAAGATGCGGGGCGCGCGATCGGCCATGTGGCAGGAAGCGTACGCCGAGGTGCTGTACTCCTCCGGAACGTGTTTGATCCGCGCCTCTATCGCGCGGCGCTCGCACCCGTCCTGTTCGCGCTGATCCTGGCGGCCTTCTCGCTCGAGAACCAGCCTCGGCCGATCCGGACGACGCTGGCGCCCGACGCCTTCCAGGGCCCGCGCGCCTTCACCGACCTCCAGCACATGGCGGACCGCTACCTCCACCGCCGGCCCGGGGACGCGTCTGACGAGCTGCTCGCCCGGCGCGTGGCACAGGAGCTGGGCGGCGCCGGCCTGCCCGGGGGACCGCGCCCGTTCACCGTGCGGATGACGCGACTGCGCGGCGAGACGATCGATGGCGAGCGGCCGCTGGTCAACGTGATCGCGAGCCGCGCTGGAGCGCCGGGTCCGCAGATCGTCGTCGTCGCGCACCGCGATGCCGCCGGGCGTGGCGCAGCGGCCGAGCTCTCCGGGACGGCTGCGCTGGTCGAGCTGGGACGGGTGCTCGCCGTGGGGAACGTGACGCGGACGATCACGCTCGTATCCACCAGCGGCGGGTCGGGCGGCGCTGCAGGCGCGCGCGCGCTCGCAGATCAGCTGGGCGGCACGCCTGTCGATGCGGTCCTCGTCCTAGGTGACATGGCGTCGGCCCGCGTGCACAAGCCCTGGGTCGTGTCCTACTCCGATTCGCTGGGCGTGGCGCCGATGCGGCTCACCCGCACCGTGCAGGACGCGGTCAAGGGCGGCGCGGGCAGCGAGGCGGGCGCGCCGCGGGCCGTCACGCAGTGGGCGCGCCTGGCCCTGCCGCTGACTGTCGGCGAGCAGGGCGTGCTCGGGCGCGCGGGCCTCCCGGCCGTGCTCCTTTCCGCGATCGGCGAGCGCGCGCCGGCTGCGAACGCCAAGGTGTCCCAGGCCACGCTGTCGCGGTTCGGGCGTGCGGCCCTGCGCTCGGTGCTGGCGCTGGATAGCGGACCCACGATCGGCGGCGGCCCGAGCCCCGCGATCGTCACCCGGGGCAAGGTGCTTCCCGCTTGGTCGGTGCGGCTGCTCATCGGCACCCTGCTATTGGCCCCGCTCCTCGTCGCGGTCGACGGTTTCGCGCGCCTGCGCCGCCGGCGCGAGCCGATCGGACGCGGCTTGGTATGGACGCTGGCGAACGCGCTGCCGCTGCTCATCGCCGGCGCGTTCGCGATCGCCCTGGGATGGACGGGGCTGATCGCAGCCGCGCCGCCGGCGCCGGTGCCCAACGGCGCGATCCCGTTCGACGGCTCGGCCAAGGTCGCGCTCGTGAGCGTGGTGCTGGTCGGGATCCTGGGCTGGCTCCTGGTGCGCCCGTTCGTCGCGCGGCTATCGGGCGTCGCGCACGCCCCCGAGGCGCCCGGGACCGCGGGCGCGCTGCTGGTCGTAATGGTCGCGGTGGCCCTCCTCGCATGGCTCGCGAATCCCTACGCCGCGGCGCTGGCCGTGCCGGCCCTGCACGCCTGGCTGCTCGTGCTCGCCCCCGGAGTGCGTCTGCGGCGCGGCGTGGCGCTCATCTTGGTCGTGGTGGGACTGCTGCCATTCGCCGGACTGGTCATCGCCGACGCGCGCTCGCTCGGGCTCGGGCCGCTGGACGCCGCATGGACGGCCCTGCTGCTCGTGTCCGGCGGACACATCACGGTATGGACATGGGCCCTCTGGAGCCTGTTCGCGGCCGCAGGCGCCGGGGTGCTCGCGATTGCGCTGCGCCCGCCGACGCCCGCCGACCCCGCGAAGACGCCGGACGTCACCGTCCGCGGCCCGCTGAGCTACGCCGGCCCGGGCTCGCTGGGCGGCACCGAGAGCGCGTTGCGCAGATGATCCCGGCCTGATGGAAGTGCGCCGCTTCCTCCGAGGGGTCTCAAGCGTCCTGATCGTGGCGGGCGTCCTGATGCTGGCCGACGCCGGGCTGACGCTGGCCTGGCAGGAGCCCGTCACGGCGCTGCTGGCCAGGCTGCACCAGAACCAGCTGGGCAAGGACCTGCGCAAGCTGGAGGCCACGGGACCGACGCCACTGGAGCGCAAAGCGCTCAGCCACCTCAAGACGGATCGCCAGCGCGTCGCGTTCCTCGCGCGCTCGCTGCGGCGTCGCCTGAAGCGCGGCGACGCAGCAGGCCGGATCAAGATCGCGAAGATCCATGCGAACTTCGTGGTCGTGAAGGGCACCGACACGGAATCGCTCAAGAAGGGCCCGGGGTTCTACGACAACACGCCCTTCCCGGGAGCGCGCGGGACCATCGCCATCGCGGGGCACCGCACGACCTACCTCGCGCCGTTCCGCCACATCGACCGGCTCGCACGCGGCGACGACATCGAGATCGACATGCCTTACGCGAGGTTTCACTTCCGGGTCGAGCGCCACCGCATCGTGACCCCGAGCAGCTTCTGGATCATCCGCCGCGTCCGCTACGACCGGCTCGTCCTCTCGGCGTGTCACCCGCTCTACAGCGCCGCGAAGCGCATCGTGGTCTTCGCCAGGCTCGTAAGCGTCCAACAGGTGTAGGAAACGCTCAAGCAGTCGGTGGGCGGAACCCGATATCCACGACGACAGCCGCAAATGCAGGGGCCCTGTCCGGCGACAAGCACCGGGACCAGCGCCAAGGGAGGCGGCGTCCCCCATGTCACCTGACACCCCGGAGCCCAGAACCATGCACGTCGAAACCCTGAAGGCGCGAGTAGCGCGCGACGACTATGTCGTCGACCCGCACGCGGTGGCCGAGGCCCTACTGCGCCGCGCGATCCCGCGCCGGGAGTCCGCCCATCCGGCGGGCCTCGCGCTCGTCAGACGGCGTGTTGGTAACCCGAAAGCGGACGCGCGGGGTCCGAGCCGACGAGGATGAGGCCGGCGGGGCCCTCCAGGGCCCGCCCGATCCAGACGATCCCGGCCGGATCGTCGCCGGGCCCCATCGCGACGCACAGCTCGTAGTCCTCGCCGCCGACGGCTGCCAGCTCGGAGCCGGGGACGCCCAACTGCCGGGCGACGTCGGCCACGCCGGCCGCGACGGGCAGCGCCTCCAGGTCGATCTCGATGCGCACCCCGCTGCGCTGTGCGAGGTGTTCTGCGTCGGTCGCGAGCCCGTCGCTGATGTCGATCAGCGCGTGTGCCCCGGCGCGCGCCAGCGCACGACCCTCCCGCAGTCGCGGGCGCGGGCGCAGGTACGCGGCGATCAGCGCATCCGCCCCGGTCGCTCGCCCGTCCAGCAGCGCAAGGCCGGCAGCCGCGCC
>JAWVFZ010000161.1:0-3318 GCA_033855555.1 Solirubrobacteraceae bacterium | reverse complement strand
ACGCCGGCAAGCTCCAGGGCGAGATCCCGCTGGGCTACTACCGGATCCGCCGCGAGATCGAGGACATCGAGGGCTTCCCCCCGCGCCAGGCCGAGGCGCTGCTGCACATCATCCTGAGCCATCACGGCACGCTCGAGCACGGCTCCCCGGTGGTCCCGTGCACGCGCGAGGCCACGCTCGTGCACTTCCTCGACAACCTCGGCGGCCGCCTCGGCTCGTTCGACCGACTCGAGACGGAGCTGCCCGCGGGCGCCGCTTGGTCGCAATTCGACCGCGCGCTCGGCACCGGGGCGTTCTTCGGGGCGGCCTCGGACGATGCTGCGGCGTCCCACGCGGCCGCGGCGTAGGGCCCGCGGTTCACGAACAGCGCATTGAGTGCACGCGCCTCGCCAAGCCAGCGGGAGCCGTCAGCCCTCAGCCGTCAGCCGCTGCTCGCGCTCCTGATCCAGGATCGTCTTCATCTCCTGGGCCGCATCCGCGATCCGGCCGACGTACTCGTTGCGCTGGCCTTCGCTGAGGCCCGGTCCCTGGCGGACGAGCAGGTCGGCGAAGCCCTGGACGATGGTCAGCGGCGTGCGGAGATCGTGGACGAGCGTGATCAGCCGCTCGTCGTGTGAGTCCATGCTCAGTCGCCGGACGCTGAGTGGTCCAGCGCGATCTCGCCGCGCTCGAGGGCGATCGCGATCGCGTGGACGCGGTTGCGTGCCTGCAGCTTGCGAATCACGTTGCGCACGTGGGTGCGCACCGTCTCGACGCTCACGGTGATCTCGTCAGCGATCGCGTCCGCGGTCCGGCCCTCGGCCATGAGGTGCATGATCTCGCGCTCGCGCGGCGAGAGCTGCGGGACGTGGGCTGTCGCGCGCGGGGAGAGCAGGATGCGATCGAGGCGGGGGTCGACGTAGGAGCCGCCCTCCTTCACGCGCTCGATCGCCGCGAGCAGCTCGTCCATCGAGCCGGCCTTCAGCGCATAGCCGCGCGCGCCGCTGTCGAGCCCGTCGTAGAGCAGCTCCGCGTCGGAGTCGCCCGTGTAGAGGATCACGCCGAGATCGGGCCGCCGGGCGAGCAGCTCCCGCGTCAGATCGATCCCGCTGCCGTCCGGAAGGCGGATGTCGACGATCGCGACATCGGGATGCGTGTGCTCGACGAGGTCCACCCCGGCCGCCACGTTTCCGGCCGCGCCGACGACCTCCATGCCACCGTGTCCGAGCAGCGCGGCGAGCCCTTCACGCAGGGCTTCATGGTCGTCGATGATCACCAGCTTGGTCATCGCGGCGTGAACGCTACCGTCAAAGACGTCGGTGTAGAGCCCGGTCATCCCTTTGGTCTGTCGACCGCAGCGAGAAGAACGTTGAGCGCCGTGACGGTTTCCGCGCAAAGAGCGGTCGAGTTTCCGTCCGCTCCAGGCCCGGCCCGGGCACGGCGACTATCGTGGGGTGCGATGGCCAAGGACACCGAGAAGCTCATCCGCCAGCTGTCGCTCATCTCGTACCTGATGGCCGAGCGCAGGCCAGTCACCGCGCTCGAGATCCGCAGGGACGTGGAGGGCTACTCGGGCATGAACGAGGACGCGTTCGCGCGGCGCTTCTACGCGGACCGCGCCGAGCTGAGCGACCTGGGCATCCAGCTCACGGTCGACAAGCCGGTCGACGGCGTGGCCGAGCAGGAGAACTATTCGCTGCGGCCCGAGAACTTCCATCTCCCGGCGATCGCGTTCACCGACCAGGAGCTCGCCAGCCTGCAGACCGCGCTCACGCTGCTCGACGGCGAGTTCGCCTACGCCGAGCCGCTGCGACTTGCGCTCCAGCAGCTCACGTGGGGGCGACCGTCCCCGCTCGGCGCGCCGGAGCAGACATCGGTCGCGCTGGGGATCACGGCATCGGCCGGCGGCCACGACCTCTCGCAGCGCCTGGCGAAGATCGAGACCGCGATCTTCCGCAACAAGACGATCACCTTCGAGTACTACACGATGGAGCGCGACGAGGTCGGCGCGCGCAAGGTCGACCCGTATCACCTGCTCTACCAGGGCGGCCAGTTCTACCTCCTCGGCCACAGCCACGAGCGCGGCGCCCTGCGCGTCTTCCGCCTCAGCCGCATCAAGGGCAAGGTCGCCTACGCGACGAAGGCCGAGCACGACTTCCGGCGCCCGCAGGACTTCGATCCGCGCCCATATGCCAACCGCGCGGACTGGCAGACCGGCGAGCCGCAGGGCACCGCCGAGATCTGGGTGTCCGAGCGGATCGCCTGGCTCGTCGAGCGCCACTTCGGGCGCTTCGGCGAGATCCGCCACGAGGAGGGCGCCGAGGACGTCGTCTTCGTCACCGAGTACGCCTCGGTGCGGATGCTCGTCTCGTGGGTGCTGCGCCTCGGCGAGCACGCGCGCGTGGTCGCGCCGGCATCCGTCGCCGAGGAGCTCGACCGGCGCGCGGCGCTGCTCGAGCGGCTGCACTCCGATGATCCCGAGCTCGCGAAGGCCGTCCGACCGAAGGCGGGCGCCGACGAGGCGGTCAACGGGGGCGGCGGCTCGTCGCGGCGCGAGACGGCGATCCGGCCCGAGCGCTTCGCTCGCCTGGTGACGCTCGCCTCGATCCTGATCGAGGCCGGGCGCATCAGCGAACGCCTGCAGGTCGCCGAGGTCTGCGAGCGCCTGCAGATCTCCGACCAGGAGCTGCGCGAGGACATCAACGTCCTGAACGTCGTGAACTTCGGCGGCGGCTCGTACGTCCTCTACGCCGAGGTCGACGAGGCGACGGGCGAGATCGAGGTCGACCCCGAGCCCTACTCCGACAACTTCGCCCGCCCGGCGCGGCTGCTGCCGGTCGAGGCCAAGGCGCTCGTCGCGGCGATCGACCTGATCGGCGACCACCTGCCCGCGGGTTCCCTGAACTCCGCACGCGAGAAGATCGTCGCCGCGCTCGGCGCGGACCCGATGGAGCAGGGCCTGCAGGTCGCGCGCGCCGCCGGCGACGACTCAGAGATCGCGCGTGTGATCTCCGAGGCGGTCATGCGGCGGCGGCTGCTCAAGCTCGACTACTACAAGCCCAACGAGGACGAGTACACCGAGCGCACCGTCGAGCCCTACTACCTCATCAACGGCCGCGAGGGCTGGTACGTCGCGTCCTACGACCCCGCCAAGGAGGACGTCCGCCACTTCCGGCTGGACCGCATCCGCTCGGCGGAGATTCTCGACGAGCGCTACGAGCCGCGCCCCGAGGTGCAGCCCAGCGCCGACGTCGAGGGCTGGACGCGTACCGGCGAGGTCGAAGCGTCGCGCACCGCGCGCGTCTGGGTGTCCGCCGAGCGCGCCCGCTGGGCGCGCGA
>JAWVFZ010000160.1:0-3552 GCA_033855555.1 Solirubrobacteraceae bacterium | reverse complement strand
GAGGCCGAGCAGCGCGGTCACTACGAGGCCGCGCAGGCCTCCAGCACCTAGGTCATCTAGCTCAGCGAGTTGGCCGAGTTGACGGCCGCGTACTCGCGGCGACCGGGGTTCCCGGTCGCGCATCACGACAAACGAATGTCGGTGGAGGGCGCCACCTCGGCGGCCATATTGAGCTCCATCATCGTGAGCGCCGCGTCGTGCAGCTCGGGGCGGATCGCCGCCACCGCGTCGCTGGGCACCGCGACCTCGAAGTGGCGGATGTATGCGTCAAGCGCCGAGTACAGGATGCACTGCTCGGTCACCTGGCCGGTCAGCACCACGCGTTCGATCCCGCCCTGCCGCAGCAGGTATTCCAGCGGCGTCTCGTAGAACGCGGAGTGGCGCGCCTTGGTCACGAAGTCCGTGTCCGCGGCGGGGACGATCGGCTCGATCAGGTCACGGGCCGGCCCAGCCGTCACCCGTTCGACAAGCTCGGCGCGGCCCTGGTTCCACGCGCCGTAGTTGTCGTTGACGTAGATGAGCCGGACGTCCTCGTCCTTGGCACGCTCGATGAGCGAGGCAATCGAGGGCAACACCTCGCGCACCGAGCGCATCAGCACCTCGGCGTCTTCATGCTCGTAGCTGTTGAGCATGTCGATGACGACGAGGGCACTCGTCACGGCGCGGCCGAGATCGCCTCCACCAGCTCGCCCACCTGCTCCTCGTCGATGTCGCGCGCGAGGTCGGCCTGGCTGACGATCCCGACCAGATCGTGGCCGTCGATCACCGGCAGCCGGCGGACCGCGTGGTCCTTCATCGTGTGCAGCGCCTCCTCGATGGTGTCGTCGGCGCCGATCGTGACCACCTCGCCCTGGCCGAGCTCGCCCGCCTTGACCGACGACGGATCCTTGCCCTGTGCCAGCACCTTCACGACGATGTCGCGGTCGGTGAGCATGCCCTTCAGGCGATTGTCGTTGCCGCAGATCGGCATCGCGCCGACATCGAGCTCAGCAAGCCGCTTGGCGGCGTCGAGGACCGTCTGATCCTCCTGGATGCACTCCGCGCCCCCCGTCATGACGTCACGGGCGGTCTTCCCCATGTCCCTCAACTCCTCGGGTCGTTTGCAAATGTGGGCTACCCGCACGCCGAACGGTGAACTCGTGCCGTAAGCGTCCGGACTCCTGGCTATCGCCCGCTTGGTGATGATGCGGACGATGCCTCGGCTTCCCCGCATCACCGCCGACCTCACGCCGCTGCGCGCATCGCGCGAGCTGCGGCTCCTCGTCCTCGGGAACTTCGTCAGCGGGATGGGGACGCAGGCGGCGCTCGTCGCGCTGCCCTACCAGGTCTACGTCCAGACCCACTCGGCCCTGAAGACCGGGCTCCTGGGGGCCGCGGAGCTGGGGCCGCTCGTGCTCATGGCGCTCGTCGGCGGCGCGCTGGCCGACCGCGTCGACCGCCGCCGGCTGCTGCTGCTGGACCAGATCGCGCTCGTGCTCATCGCCTGCGCCCTGTGCGCGCTGGCGCTCGCCGGATCGCCACCGCTCGGCGCGCTCTACGTGCTCGCCGGCCTGCTGGCCGGCTTCGGCGCGATCCAGAACGTCACCCGCTCGGCGATCGTGCCGAACCTCGTCGAGCCCGAGCGACTGCATGCGGCGCTCGCTGTGAACTTCGGCCTCTACCAGCTGACGATGGTGATCGGCCCGGCGCTGGGCGGGCTCCTGATCGGCGTCGCCGGCATCGCCGCCGCCTACGGGGTGGACGCGGTCAGCTGCTTTGCGATGGTCTTCGCGCTCCTGGGCATGGCACCACAGCTGCCGCACCGCTCGGACGCCGAGCGACCCTCGATCCGCCGCTCGATCGGCGACGGCCTCAGCTTCGTGCGGCGCAGCCAGGCACTTATGGGCTCGTTCGCGATCGACCTCGTCGCGATGACGTTCGGCATGCCGCGAGCGCTGTTCCCGGTGCTGGCGGTGGGCGTCTACGGAGCGGGCGCCGGCGGCACCGGCCTGCTGTTCGCCGCGGTCTCCGCCGGGGCGACCGTCGCGGCGCTCACGACGCGCTGGCTGGACCGTGTGCACCGGCTGGGGCGGATCGTGATCGGCGCGGTCCTGGTGTGGGGCCTGGCGATCGCGCTCGCGGGTTCGGCCAACGGGCTCTGGTTCGCGGCGGCGCTGCTGGCGGTCGCCGGCGCGGCCGACAGCGTCAGCGCGGTGTGCCGCGCGATCATCAACCAGACCGTGACTCCGGACGCGATGCGCGGTCGCATGTCGAGCGTCTTCTCGCTGGTCGTCACGAGCGGCCCGCGCCTTGGCGACATCGAGTCCGGCGCGGTCGCTTCGCTCACGAGCGCGCGGTTCTCGATGGCCTCGGGCGGCCTTGCCTGCCTTGCGGGGACCGCCGCGGTGGTCGCGGCGTTCCCCGCGCTGGCCAGCTACGACCGCCGCTCGCCCTGACGGTCAGCTGACCACGTCGGGCAGCCCGTCGGACACGCGATCGGGAAAGACGGCAGCGCGCTTCTCCAGGAACGACTGCACGCCCTCGCGGGCGTCGGCGGACTGGCCGCGCGAGAACATCGCCTTGGAGTCGGCGCGGTGGGCGGCCATCGGATGCTCGGCGCCGAGCATCCGCCAGAGCAGGCGACGGCCCAGCGCGACGGACACCGGCGCGGTGTTGTCGGCGATCTCACGCGCGAGCGCGTAGGCGGCCGGCAGCAGCTCGTCGGCCGCGTGGACGCTGCGCACGAGCCCGCCGTGCAGGGCCTCCTCGGCGGTGAACACGCGCCCGGTCTCGACCCACTCCAGCGCCTGGCTGATCCCGACGATCCGCGGCAGGAACCAGCTCGAGCAGGCCTCGGGCACGATGCCGCGGCGCGTGAAGACGAAGCCGATCTTCGCCCCTGCGACGGCCAGCCGGATGTCCATCGGCAGCGTCATCGTGATCCCGACGCCCACGGCCGGCCCGTTGATCGCCGCGATCACGGGCTTCGTGCACTCGAAGATGCGCAGCGACACCTGGCCGCCGCCGTCGCGCGGGACGTCCCAGTCGGCTCCTGCTTCCCGTTCGCTCCAGTCGAACGTGGCGCCGCCCCTGCCGAGATCGGCGCCGGCGCAGAACGCGCGACCCTCGCCGGTCACGACCACCGCGCGCACCTCGTCGTCGGCGTCGGCCAAGTCGAACGCGGCGATGAGCTCGTTGCGCATCGTCTCGGTGAAGGCGTTCATCCGGTCGGGGCGGTTCAGCGTGATCGTCAGCACGCCGGCGTCCGTGACGGTGCGGATCTGCTCGAAGTCGGTCATGTGGGCGGACGCTACCCGCCCGTCAGCCGGAACTCGTCGCTGAACTCCTCCAGGAAGCCGCTGTCGACGCTGCCGCCGTAGAGGCGCTCGAAGAACTCCGCGGTGCGCAGGGCGGGCCGGACCTCCCACCGCATCCGGGCCGGGCCTTCGGCGGTCATCTGGTGCGGCGTACCGGCCGGGACCTCGAAGCTCTCGCCGGCCCCGTACCGGCGCTCAGCGCCGTCGACGATCGCGCGAACGGTGCCCTCGAGCACCTCGAAGCGCTCGACCTGAC
>JAWVFZ010000159.1:0-7227 GCA_033855555.1 Solirubrobacteraceae bacterium | reverse complement strand
GACCTGCTGCCGCAGGGCCAGCTGCGCGTCCTGCCCGGGACCGGCTTCCTGATGGCCTACGACGACCCCGTCGGCCTCGCGCGCGAGATCGCGGCCTTCTGCGTCTGATCGGGCGTCGCGCTAGCGTCCTGCCCATGAGCGTGGACACGGAGAAGCAGCTGTGGGGCGGCGAGACCACGAAGGCCGTCGCGAACTTCCCGATCTCGGGTGAGCGGGTCCCGGCGTCGGTCGTGCGCTGGCTCGGCCGGATCAAGGGCGCCGCGGCGCGCGTGAACGCCGAGCTGGGACTGCTGGACGACGACGTCGCGCAGCGCATCGCCGCGGCCGCCGACGAGGTCGCCGAGGGCCGCCACGACGACCAGTTCCCGATCGACGTCTTCCAGACGGGCTCGGGAACCTCGTCGAACATGAACGCCAACGAGGTCCTGGCCAACCTCGCAGGCGAGGGCGTGCATCCCAACGACCACGTCAACATGGGGCAGTCCTCCAACGACGTCTTCCCCAGCGCGGTGCACCTGGCCGCCCTGCAGGACGCCAGCGAGCGGCTGCTGCCGGCGCTCGACGCGCTCGAGGCGTCCTTCGCCGCCAAGGCGCAGGAGTTCGCCGACATCGTCAAGTCCGGCCGCACGCACCTCATGGACGCCGTGCCCGTCACGCTCGGGCAGGAGTTCGGCGGCTACGCGGCGCAGATCCGCCTGGGGGCGCGGCGCGTGCGCAACGCGCTGCCGCAGGTCGGCCAGATCCCGCTCGGCGGCACCGCCACGGGGACGGGGCTCAACACCCACCCGCAGTTCGCGGAGAAGGTCCGGGGCCTGCTTTCGGAGGCCACCGGCCTCGAGATCCGCGCGCCGGAGGACCCGTTCGAGGCCCAGGCCAACCGCGACGCGCTGGTCGAGCTCTCGGGCGCGCTGAAGGTCGTCGCCGTGTCGCTGACCAAGATCGCCCAGGACCTCGCCCTGATGGGCTCGGGCCCGCGCGCCGGCATCGGCGAGATCTACCTGCCCGAGCTGCAGAAGGGCTCGTCGATCATGCCCGGCAAGGTCAACCCCGTCATCCCCGAGGTCGTGCTGCAGGTGGCCGCGCAGGTGATCGGCAACGACACCGCGATCACGATCGGCGGCATGCAGGGCCAGTTCGAGCTCAACGTGCGGATCCCGCTCATCGCGCGCAACCTGCTCAGCTCCATCCACCTGCTGTCGACGACGAGCGTCGCGCTCGCCGAGAAGTGCGTCGACGGCATCGAGGTCAACCGAGAGGGGACGAAGCGCAGCGCCGGGTCGACGCTTGCCGTCGCCACCGCGCTGAACCCGTACATCGGTTACGACAAGGCCGCGGAGATCGTCAAGGAGGCTTCGGACTCGGGGCGGATGCTGCGCGAGGTCGCGCTGGAGAAGGGCGTCGACGCGAAGACGTTCGACGAGGCGATCAACATGCGCAAGATCGCCGCCGGCAACATCGGCTAGGGCGGAGCGCTAAGGCAGCTGCGCGAACGCGCGGGCGACGACCCCGGCGGCCGGCTTGGCCCGGCCGCCGTAGCTGAACAGCCCCTTCTGGTTGAGGCCGCGCACCAGCCGGATCCCGGGCACGAGCCGCTTGATCGAGCCGCCGAAGAACTCGGGTGAGACGGCGAAGTCGTCCAGCGCCCAGACGAGCATCCCGCTCAGCGCGGGGATCGAGCGGTAGGTGCGGATGTGGGTGGCCAGCAATCGGGCCTGGAAGCCGTAGCCGCCGGGGCGCAGCGACGGGTTGCGCCCTCCCGCCTCGGCGCCGAACTCCGTGACGACGATCGCGCGGCGCGGGAACGCGCGTTGCAGCGAGGCGACATTCGACCGGATCACCTGCGCGATCCGCGCCTGCGAGGCGTAGGTGGACTCGTACCAGCCGACGTAGTTCGTCAGGCCGAGGATGTCGATGTGGCGGTACATCGGGCCCGCGAACGTCGGCGGATGGGTTCCCCAGATGTCGAGCGCGACCGGACGGCCGGGGTCGGTCCGGCGCAGCTCGCGCGCCATCCCGTCGATGTACCCGGCCTGCCCGCCTGAATGGCCCTGCCCTGCGACCTCGTTGGCCAGGTTCCAGGCGAGGATCGACGGATGAGTCTGCAACTGGTCGACGGTCGTGCGCACGCGCTCGCGCGCGAGCCTCCGCATCTGCGGAGTGACCTCGACCCAGTTGCCCGGCGAGTCCACCGGCCCGACCCCCTGCCAGACCAGGATGCCCGCGGCGTCCAGGCGCTCGACCAGCGCCGGGCTCAGCGGGTGCTGGGCGCGCGTGGCGTTGGCGTGGATGCGTCGGAGGCGCGCGACGATGGCATCCATGTCGCGCGCCGTCAGCGCGTCGCCGTGGCCGGGCGCGTCCTCCTGGATCGAGGCGCCGTGCAGCACGAGTCGCCGGCCGTTGAGCAGCAGGCGCGCGCCGTCGCGGCGGATCTCGCGCAGCCCGACGCGGCTGTGCCACGACGACTCGCCGGGGACGTAGAGCTGCAGGTCGTAGAGCTCCGGGTGCCCGGGCGCCCACAGCGCCGGATCGCGGATTCGCACCTGCGCTCGCACGATCCGCTCGCCTCCCGCGGGCACGCTGACCGCGGGGAACAGGAGCGGGATGCGCTCGCTGCCGCGGACGAGCGCTCCCATCAGCGCGACCGTTCGCTGCACACCGCGGTTGCGCACGCGCGCGGAGACGTCGACGAGCGCGCCGCCGGCCGCCGGCAACCGCGTGCGAATGGCGGGCGACACGACCTCGCTTCGGCCGGCCGGGCGGATCGTGACCTCGCGGTTGATCCCGCCGAAGTTGAACCATGCGCGGTGCCAGCCCTCGCGCTTCATCCTCGTGGGGTCGCGCCAGTCGGCGCGAACCACCAGCACGTGGCGCCTGGCCGCCTTCAGCGACGCCTGGATCTCGAATGGGAGGTAGCCGCCTGTGTGTGTCCGCACCCTGCGGCCGTCGAGCCAGACCGTGGCGCGGTGGTTGACCGACTCGAAGCGCAGCACGTAGCTGCGGTTCTCGGGCACCGTGAACGTCGTGCGATACCAGCCGACCGTGCCGCGAAAGGACGCGAGGCCGCGCAGCCCCGTGAAGCCCACGGCGTTGGGCGAGAACGGCCCGTGCACGACGCGGCCGCTGAAGGCGCCGGCCTGGAATCCCTTCGCCGCCCCGCGCGCGAGCGGGTCCATCCGCACCGTCCAGGGACCGTTGATCGCGATCCGCCCGCCCGGGCCGCCCTGGGCGACGGGCGCACCGGTTGCACCGTGCGCGGGCGACCCGGCGCCCAGCGCGACGAGCAGGGGGAGGAGCCGCCCGAGCACGGGCTAGGGGACGATCGCAACGGCGCGCGTGGGTCCCGCGCTGCCGCCGACGACCTTCAACGGAAAGCACGAGACCGTGAAGCCCGTGGAGGGAAGCGCAGACAGGTTGAAGAGGCGCTCGATCTGGCAGTAGGCCAGATCGGCCTGGTGAGCCGCCCAGAAGATTCCGGCCTCGTCCCGCTCGATCGCTTCCTGTGCCTGCAGGTGCAGCGGGGCATCCCAGCCCCATGCGTCGATGCCCATCACGCGGACTCCATGCTCGTACAACCACTGCGTCGCCTCGAAGGTGACGCCGGGCCCGCGCGCCATGTAGTCGGGCTCGGCGTAGAAGGCGTCACGGCCGGTGTGGACGAGCACGATGTCCGCGGGCCGCAGCTCGTGCCCTGCCGCAGCGAGCGCGTCCTGCGCCTCGGCGACGGTCATCGGATCGCCGTCGGCCTTCGCGGTCATGTCGAGCACCACGCCCGGGCCGAAGAACCAGTCCAGCGGCAGCTCGTCGATCGTCTGCGCGCGCTCGCCGCCGACAGTCGAGTTGTAATGCCACGGGGCGTCCACGTGCGTGGAGTTGTGCGTGCCGAAGTTGTCGAGCGTCTCGACCGCCCAGCCCTCGCCGTCGCGCAGCAGGTGCGGCGGGACGCCCAGCAGCTGCTCGATGTCCTGGGCGCCCTGCGCGTGGTCGCGGTAGGCGATGTCGGTGCGCAGCATGTCGGGCAGCTCCCGCGGGCCGGGGGCGATGGGCGCCGAGAGGTCGATGAACGCCGGCACGGGCGGCGGAGCCTAGTTCAGAGCACCCGCTCTGGCGCAGCCTCCACGCCGCGGCCGCGCCTACGGATTGACCGGCTCCGTCCCCAGGTTCATCGCGACGTACTTGGTCTCGAGGTACTCCTGGATGCCCTCGGGTCCGCCCTCGCGGCCGAAGCCCGACTGCTTGACGCCGCCGAACGGAGCGCCGGCGTTGGAGACCATGCCCTGGTTGAAGCCGATCATTCCGGTCTCGAGCTCCTCGATGACGCGGAAGGCGCGGTTGATGTCGCGCGTGAAGACGTAGGCGACGAGCCCGTACTCGGTGTCGTTGGCCTCGGCGATCGCCTCCGCCTCGCTCTGGAAGCCCTTCACCGGCGCGACCGGCCCGAAGATCTCCTCCTTGAGCACGCGCGCGTCGTCCGGGATGTCGGCGATCACCGTCGGCTGGAAGAAGTAGCCGCGGCCGTTGGCACGCTCTCCGCCCACGACCACCTTCGCACCCTTCTCGCGTGCGTCCTGGACGAGCTCCTCCACCTTTCCGCGCTGGGTGTCGTCGATCAGCGGGCCCACCTGCACGCCGTCCTCGGTGCCGCGCCCGACCTTCAGCGAGCCCATCCGCTCGGCGAGCCGCTCGGCGAAGTCGCCGGCAACCGCCTCGTGGACGTGGAAGCGGTTGGCGCTCGTGCACGCCTCGCCGGTGTTGCGCATCTTCGCCAGCATCGCGCCCTCGACGGCGAGGTCGAGGTCGGCGTCCTCGAAGATCAGGAACGGCGCGTTGCCGCCGAGCTCCATCGAGACCCGCAGCACCTGCTCCGCCGACTGCTCGATGAGCTTACGGCCGACCTCGGTGGAGCCGGTGAAGGACAGCTTGCGCGTGCGCGGGTCGCGGATCAGCGGCTCCATGACGGCGCCCGAGCTCTTGGCGGTGATGATGTTGCACACGCCACCGGGAAGCCCGGCCTCCTCGAGGATCTGCCCCATCGCCAGCATCGACAGAGGGGTTTGCTTCGCCGGCTTGACGACCATCGTGCAACCGGCTGCGATCGCGGGGCCGACCTTGCGCGTCCCCATCGCCAGCGGGAAGTTCCACGGCGTGATGAACACGCAGGGCCCGACCGGCTGCTTCATCGTCAGCACGCGGCCCTTGCCGTTCTCGTTGATCGTGTAGCGGCCGCTGACGCGCACGGCCTCCTCGGAGTACCAGCGGAAGAAGTTCGCGGCGTAGATGATCTCGGCCTTGGACTCCGAGACCGGCTTGCCCATCTCGAGCGTCATGAGCAGCGCGAGCTCGTCCTGGCGCTCCATGATCAGGTCATAGGCGCGGCGCAGGATGTCGCCGCGCTCGCGCGGCGGCATGTTGCGGAAGTCCTTGAACGTCTCGTGCGCCGCCTGCAGCGCGGCGTCGGCGTCCTCGGCCGTGGCGTCGGCGACTTCGCAGAGGGTTTCGCCGGTCGCCGGATCCTCCACGGCGATGGTCCCGCCACCGCCATCCCGCCACTCGCCACCGATGTAGAGCTGGTGGGGAACGGAGTCGACGACTGTCTGCTCGGAGCTTGCGATGGCCATAGGCCGATGCTACCCCTGCGCCCCCTCCGGGCCCACGTACTCCGCGGCCAATGTCAGCCTGCGTCCAGCGCCGCCGTGTCAGGGCGCAGGTGTGCTCACGCTATGAGGCGGCCAGTTCCTGGCCCAGCCGCACATGGTTGCCCGACGGGTCGCGGAACGCGCAGTCGATGACGCCGTAGGACATCTCGGTCGGCGCCTGGAGGATCTCGGCGCCGGAGGCCTTCACCCGCTCAAAGGCGGCGCGCACGTCATCCACCCGGAACAGCACCGAGCCGAGTACGCCCTTGGCCACGAGCCGGCGCACCGCCTCGGAATCCTCTGCCGACGCGCCGGGCACCGGCTCGAGCAGGCCGACCTCCACGTCCGGCTGGCCGGGCGGCCCCACCGTCAGCCAGCGCATGTTCTCCATGGGCGCGTCCGTCCGCAGCTCGAGGCCGAGGGTATCTGTGTAGAAGCGCAGTGCTTCGTCCTGGTCCAAGCACCAGACGAATGCGTGCGAGAGCTTGATGGTCATATCCGCGAGCCTAGGCTCGGCCGACCGCGCGCGCTTCTCCATTTCTGCTCGGTCGCAGCCAGGCGCGCGCCAGGCACGGCGGCACGCGCGGCTCGGCGCCACCCGCCGCGCGACGGTACGCCGTCGGCGCCATGCCGACGACCTCGGCGAAGCGGGTGCTGAAAGAGCCGAGCGAGCGGAAGCCCACGTCCAGGCAGATCTCGGTCACCGGCCGGTCGGTCTCGCGCAGGAGCGCCTGTGCGCGTTCGATCCGGCGCGTCATCAGGTAGACGCCCGGCGCCTCGCCGTACTCGCGGCGAAACGCGCGTGCGAAGTGCGCTTCGCTCATGTGCGCCACCGCCGCGACCTTCGGCACATCCAGCGGCCCGGCGTACTCGCGGTCCATCAGGTCTTTTGCGCGGCGCAGCCAGGCGAGGTCCGCGACCTGCATCAGGCGGCAACGGTCTCGATGCCCAGCTCCTCGCTGAACGACACGTCGAGCGAGTAGTCGATCGGCAACACGATCAGCGACGGCACGTCGAGCGTGAGGGCGTGGCGCAGGCGCGCGCCGAAGTCGTCGGCGGACTCGCAGCGCCAGGCGGGCAGGCCGAAGGCCTCGGCGAGCCGGACGAAATCCGGGTTCGTGAAGTCGACGCCGAAGTGCTCGCCGAACTTCTTGTCCTGCTTCCAGACGATCGAGCCGAACTGCTGGTTCTCCCAGATCACGTTGACGATCGGCGTCTTCAGCCGCGAGGCGGTCTCGAGCTCCTGCACGTTCATCATGAACCCGCCGTCGCCGTTGACGGTGACGACGCGCCGGTCGGGATGCACGAGCTTGGCGGCGATCGCGCACGGCAGCGCGAAACCCATTCCCGCGAGGCCGTTGGCGATCAAAACCGTGTTGGGCTCATGCGCCGGGAACATCCGGCCGATCCAGAGCTTGTGCAGCCCGACGTCCGAGATGAGCATGTCCTGCGGGCCGAGCGCCTGACGGATCTCCCACAGCGCGCGCGGCGGCTGGACCGGGAATGCGTCGTCGGCCTTCGCAGCCTCGAAGCGACCGACGACGATGTCGCGCAGGCGGTGGCTGCCACCGGAGTGCGGCACGTCCCGGCACTC
>JAWVFZ010000158.1:0-9300 GCA_033855555.1 Solirubrobacteraceae bacterium | reverse complement strand
ACATCTCGACCGACGCCTATGCGGCCGGGGAGATGAAGCACGGCCCGATCGCGCTGCTCGAGGAGGGTACGCCGGTCGTCGTCGTCGCGACCGACTCGCCCGTCAAGGAGAAAGTCGTGTCGAACATGCAGGAGGTCGCCGCGCGCGGCGCGCACGTCATCGCGGTCGCCGCGGAGGGCGACGACGAGATCGGCGCGCATGCCAAGCAGGTCCTGCGAGTTCCCGCGGTGGACTGGATGCTCCAGCCGCTGCTCGGCACGATCCCGCTGCAGTTGCTGGCCTACGCGATCGCCTCCAAGCGCGGTCTCAACGTCGACCAGCCGCGCAACCTTGCCAAGACGGTCACCGTCGAGTGAGCGGCGTCGGTCTCGACCTGCTGGAGATCGACCGCCTCGAACGCGCGCTGGACCGGCGCCCTGGCCTGGCCACGCGCCTGTTCACCGAAGCCGAGCGCGCCTACGCGGCGTCGCGCGCACGGCCCGGCCAGCACCTCGCGGCGCGGTTCTGCGCAAAGGAGGCCGTCGCCAAGGCGCTGGGGATGAAGGCCTGGAGCTGGCAGGACGTCGAGGTCCCGGCGGGCGGGGAGGACGCGGACGTGGTCCTCCACGGCGACATGGAGGCGCGCGCGGGGGCGCTTGGCGTGAGGGTGTCGGTCTCGCTCACCCACACGCGCACGCTCGCGGGGGCCGTGGCGGTCCTGCGGTGACCCTCGAGCCGTGGCTTGTGCCGCTCCCCGACGCGGAGCAGATGCGCGCCATCGACCGCTGGGCGATCGACGAGCAGGGCATCCCCTCGCTGGAGCTGATGGAGCGCGCCGGCTCGGGGCTCGCGACGCTCACCACGGAGATCGCGCCGGACGGGCTGGTCGTCGTCGTCTGCGGCAAGGGCAACAACGGCGGCGACGGGCTCGTGGTCGCGCGGCTGCTGCGCGAGCAGCACCGCGAAGTGCGCTGCCTGCTGGTGGGCGGCCGCGACGACCTGCGCGGCGACGCCGCGGCCATGGCCGAGGGGGTCGCGACCGAGCCCTTCGATTCCGCGTCGCTCGACGGAGCGGCCGTGGTCGTCGACGCGATCCTGGGCACGGGCTTCGAGGGCGAGGCTCGTGGACCGGCCGCGGCTGCGATCGCGGCGATGAACGGTCACCTGGTTGTGTCAGCGGACGTTCCGAGCGGCGTGGACGCCTCCACCGGCGCGATCGCGGGAGCGGCGGTGCGCGCCCGCGCGACCGCGACGTTCGCGGCGCCCAAGCCCGGCCTATACGTGCAGCCCGGCAAGAGCCACGCGGGCGAGCCGCGCGTCATCGACATCGGCATCCCGAGGGGCGCGCCCGGGGAGGCGATGGCCGGGCTCATCGACGACGCTGTCCTCCGTGTGATTCCGCGCAGGCGCGGCGACACCACGAAGTTCAGCTCTGGACATGTCGTCGTGGCGGGCGGCTCGCGCGGCCTCACCGGCGCGCCGGTGCTCGCCTCGACGGCGGCAATGCGTGCCGGGGCCGGCTACGTCACCTGCTGCGCGCCGGAATCCCAGCAGCCCGTGCTCGCCGCCCACCTACTCGAGGTGATGACGCGCGCCCTGCCCGAGGCCGACGGAGCGCACACTGCCGCAGGGGCCGAGCAGGTGCTCGCCGCCGCCGAGCGCGGCGGGGCGCTCGTGGTCGGTCCCGGCCTCGGGCGTACGCCCGGGGCGCAGACCTTCGCCCGCGAGATCGTGCGCCGCTCGCAGGTCCCCCTGGTGCTGGACGCCGACGGCCTGAACGCCCACGCCGAGCGCCTGGACGAGATCCAGCGTGGCGGCGCCGCGGCGGTGCTCACGCCACACGCGGGCGAGCTGGGGAGGCTTTTGGGGCGCCCGAGCGCCGACATCGAGGCCCACCGGCTCGCATCTGCGCGACGGGCCGCCGAGCTGGCGGGCGCGATCGTCGTGCTCAAGGGCGACGACACGATCGTCGCTCGGCCCGACGGGTTTGCCGCGATCAGCCCGGGCGCGACCCCGGCGCTTGCGACCGCGGGAACCGGCGACGTGCTGAGCGGCGTCATTGGCGCGCTGCTGGCCAAGGAGCTCGACCCGTTCACCGCGGCCTGCGCGGGCGTGCGGCTGCACGCGCGCGCCGGACTGCTCGCTGCGGAGCGCCAGCGCGGCCCCGACGGCGTCATCGCCTCCGACGTGATCGCCGCGCTGCCGCTTGCGCTCGCCGGGTAGGCTCAGGCGCCGATGGCCACCTACGTGCGCGACATCATGGACACGGACCCGCCGACGGTCGGCCCGGAGACGACGGTCGAGGACGTCGTCCGGATCCTGCGCGAGAACGAGGTCCCGGGCATCACGGTCGTCAACGAAGGCCGCCGTGCCATCGGGATCATCACCGAGGCCGACCTCGTCATCGGTGACGAGGAGGGCGACCTGCACCTGCCCCACTACTTCGAGCTCTTCGGCGGCGTCGTCTTCATCCCGGAGCAGCTCCATCGCTTCGAGGAGAAGATCAAGAAGGCCTTCGCCTCCAAGGCGCGCGACCTCATGACCGAGGACCCCGACAGCGTGGCCCCGGACGCCACGATCCGCGAGGCGGCCCGCCTGATCGCCGATCGCCATCACAACCGCCTCCCCGTCGTGGAGCACGGCCGGCTCGTCGGCATCGTCACGCGAGTCGACGTGCTCAGCGCTCTCGCGCAGGAGTAGGCATGCGGGCGCTTGCCCGGATCGACGCCGGAGCGATCGAGCGCAACACGGCCCGCATGGCGAGCGCGGCCGCGGGATCGCGCGTGTGCGCCGTCGTGAAGTCCGACGGCTACGGCCACGGCGCGGTCACCGCCGCGCGCGCGGCGCTGGCCGGCGGGGCGGCGTTGCTGGCGGTCGCCGCTGCCGACGAGGCGCGCGCGCTGCGCGAGGCCGGGATCGATGCGCGGCTGCTCGTGATGGGCGCGCTGGACCACGAGGAGCTGCAGGTCGCGCTCGCCGCGCAAGCCGACGTCGTCGCCTGGACCGAGGAGTTCGTCGCTGCGCTGCCGGCGGACGCGCGGATCCACGTCAAGCTCGACACCGGCATGGGGCGGCTGGGAACGCGCGACGCCGCGCAGGCAACGCGCATCGCCGAGCACGCAGGCGAACGGCTCGCCGGGCTGATGACCCATTTCGCGACTGCCGACGAACACGGGGACGCCTTCCTCGGCGAGCAGCTGGGTCGCTTTCGCGACTGGGTGCAGCCGCTGCGCGAGCGCTTCCCCGGGGCGCTGGCGCACGCCGCCAACAGCGCGGCCGTGCTGCGGGACCCGGCGACGCACTTCGACATGGTGCGGCCCGGGGTGGCGATCTACGGCCTGGATCCCTTCCAGGAGGATCCCGCCGCGCAGGGGCTGGAGCCCGCGCTCGAGCTCGTCACGAAGGTGGGCGCCGTCAAGGCCGCCGCGCCGGGCGAGAGCGCCGGCTACGGACGGCGCTTCGTCGCTCGCGAGGCGACGTGGCTCGCGACGTTGCCGATCGGCTACGGCGACGGCTGGCGGCGCGCGCTGACCAACAACGCCGACGTGCTGATCGGCGGGCGCCGCTTCCCGCTCGTGGGCACGGTGAGCATGGACAACATCGCAGTCGACCTCGGAAGCGACAGCGGCGTGGAGGTCGGCGACGAGGCGGTGCTGGTCGGCGCGCAGGGGCCGGAGCGGATCCTCGCCGAGGAGGTCGCGCGGCGGCTGGGGACGATCAACTACGAGGTGACGTGCGCGCTGACCGCGCGCGTGGTGCGGGCTTGAGCGCGGCACTCGGCATCGCTCGCGAATCGCTGCGCGGCGGGCGCGCATGGGTGGTCGGCGGCGCGGTGCGCGACCGGCTGCTCGGGCGCGCGGTGGTCGATCTCGATGTCGCCGTGGAGGGCGATCCGCGCACAGCGGCGCGGCGCCTGGCGGTCACGGCCGGCGGGCCCGCCTTCCAGCTCAGCGGAGAGTTCGGCGCTTGGCGCGTCCATGCGCCCGATCGCGCGTGGCAAATCGATGTCACGCCGCTGCAGGGCGACTCGATCGAGGCGGACCTCGGCAAGCGAGACTTCACCGTCAACGCGATCGCCGAGCCGCTCGACGGCGGCGCCCTGATCGATCCCCACGACGGCGCCGGCGACCTGGAGCGCCGCTGCCTGCGGATGGTCTCCGAGCAGGCCTTCGACGACGATCCGCTGCGGGTGCTGCGCCTGGCGCGCCTTGCCTCCGGGCTGGGCTTCGAGGCCGAGGACGCCACGGTCGCGGCCGCCATCGCGCGGGCGCCGCGGATCGCCGAAGTGGCCCAGGAGCGCGTGTTCGGCGAGCTCAAGCAGCTCGTCGCCAGCGATCGCGCGCTGGAAGGCCTGGCGCTGATGGCGCAGCTCGGTGTGACCGAGCACGTCCTGCCCGAGCTGAGCACGCTGCGCGGGGTCGAGCAGAACCGCTTCCACCACCTCGACGTGCACGATCACACGCTCGCGGTGTTGCAGGCGGCGATGGACCTCGAGCGCGACCCGGCGGCAATCCTCGGCGCGGACCACGGCGAGGCGGTACGGACGTTCCTGGCCGAGCCGTTCGCCGACGACCTGACGCGCGGCGAGGCCTTGCGCTTCGGCGCCCTCCTGCACGACGCAGGCAAGCCCGCGACGCGCGACCTGACGCCCGAGGGCCGCGTCACCTTCATCGGCCACGACACCGCGGGCGCGCGCCTGTCCCGTGAGGCGCTCACCCGCCTGCGCGCCAGCGAGCGGCTGCGCGCGCACGTCGCCGCGCTTGCCCAGCACCACCTCCGCCTCGGCTTCCTGGTCCATCGCCGGCCGCTGGACCGGCGCACGATCCACCGCTACCTCGTCGCCTGCTCGCCCGTCGAGGTCGACGTCACGCTGCTCAGCGTCGCCGACCGCCTCGCAACGCGCGGCGACAATGCCGAGCCGGCGATCGCGGCCCACCTCGAGGTCGCCCACGAGGTCCTCGCGGCTGCGATCGCCTGGCGCACCGAGGGCCGCCGCGACCCGCTCGTCCGCGGCGACGATCTCGCGGCTGCGCTGGGCATCGAGCCCGGCCCGCGCCTGGGCGAGCTGCTTGCGGCGATCGACGAGGCAGCTTATGCCGGCGAGATCACCACCCGTGAGGAGGCGATCGAACTGGCGCGGACGTTGTAGGGGGTCCGCGTGGCGGCCAGATGTGCACGGGTTTGGGCGAGGGGCGTTAGTGGTGCGCAGCGCGGTTTGCGGGTGGTGGGGCTGGCGTTGGCTGCCGGCATCGAGGGAGAGGCAGTGGCTCGAACGCGACTGCCGGGCCGCTTGAGTAACGAAGGTTCCGCCTATCGGGATGTTCGTTACCCATGCGCTCGCCCCGCGCGATCCGGGCTGCGAAATCGTTTATATGGAGACGAAAATGCAACCCGGACGGACCAGGGCGACAGCGCTCCCTTTCCCTCAATGCAAGCAACCAGCGCGTAGCCCGCCACAAACCCACCGCGCTGCGCGCCACCCGCTTCCCCGCCCCGCGTGCAAAGCACGCACATGCGGCAATGAAACGCTCGACCCGGAGCCCGCCACTAGGCGGCCAGCCGGCGCGCCACCGCCGTGCACAGCGTGGCTGCCCGGCGGATCGTGCCGAAGTCGACGTTGTCGGCGACATCGCAGGCGCAGTGCCAGTGCGTCGGGATGTTGCGCTGGTCGACCGAGGCGAGCAGCGCGCTCGGGTAGCCCGCGCGCAGCGCGATCAGGCCGTCGGTCGCCGCGCGCGTGCGGAGGTTGCGCACGAGTGAGAGGCCCTCTTCGCGCGCGACGTCGGCCACCAGCTCGCGCGTCTTGGCCGGGTAGTCGGTCATCCAGGCCATGCCCTCGCCCTCGATCAACGCCAGGCGCGGGGAGCCGAGTGACTCCAGGCAGATCACCGTGGTGCGGTCCTTGGGCAGGTCCGGGCCCCAGCGCTCCAGGAAGCGCCGCATGCCCTCCATGAACGACTCCTCGCTGCCGGTGGAGACCAGCAGCACGCGCAGTCCCTGCACGGGCTCGCGTTCGAGCGTCTCGGCGACCTCGAGCAGCACCGCGACCGCGCTGAGGTTGTCGCTGGCGCCGGGGGAGACCGGCGAGCGCCCGATGTCCGCCATCGCGGCCGCTGTGCCGGCGCCGAACACGGCCCCGGCGCCGAGCAGCCGGCGCGAGCCGGTGAGGGCGCCGAGCGCGGTGAAGAGCGGGCCGGCGACGGTCGGCCACATGATCGGCGGGTAGGTCTTGAAGCGCGCGATGAGGCCAGGCCAGTGCTCCTCGATCTGGTCGCTCAGCGTGTGGTCGAAGACGACGCCGCCGTGGCCTGCGTCGTGATGGGCGACGAGGACGAGCGTGTGCTCGCCCTGCGGGTCGCCCGCGACGGCGACCACGTTGCGCGATTCGCGCTTGGGCAGCACCCGGCGCAGCAGCTGGCGGCCGCCACTGATGTCGTCGAGGATCGAGGCGGTGGCGAGCGCCCCGCCCGCGAAGGCCGCGAGCCGCGCACGGCCGGCGAGCGCCAGGAGCGCCAGCCCCGCCGCGGCCGCAGCGGGCGCCCCGACCGGGATCCAGTAGCCGCCGTGAACCTGCTCGGAATCGGTGTGGACGGCGGCGCCGAGCTCGCGCAGCCGGTCCGCGATGAGCTCCGCCGCCTCGCGCTCGCCGGGCGAAGCTGTACCCCGTTCGATCGTCTCGAGTTGCCTGACGGCGGCTTCCAAGTCGGCCATGGAAAGCCTCAAGCTAGCGGGTAGGGTCCCGCCCATGGCTTCCGACCCCGATTGCATCTTCTGCAAGATCGTCACCGGCGAGCTGTCCGCGGCGAAGGTCGACGAGGACGAGCGGACGATGGCCTTCATGGACATCAATCCGGGCTCCCGCGGCCACGCGCTGGTCATCCCCAAGGTGCACGCGCGCGATCTCCTCGAGATCGACTCGGAGGAGCTCGCCGCTGTCATGCAGGCGGCGCAGCGGCTGGCCAAGCGGATGCCCGAAGCGCTCGGCGTCGACGGCGTCACCCTTCTGAACTCCTGTGGCGCGGCCGCCTGGCAGACGGTGTTCCACTTCCATATCCACGTCATCCCGCGCTACGACGGCGACCCGCTACGCCTTCCGTGGACGCCCGGTCCGGGCGACGCGGATGAGATCGCGCAAGCCGCGGAGGCGCTGCGCCCTTGACGACCACCTTCGGCCCCTGGACGCTGGAGCAGGACGGGCCGCTGGCCGTCCTGACGATCGCCAAGCCCCCGCTGAACCTCTTCGACCGCGAGGTCGACGAGGGCCTGCACGCCGCCATCCGGCAGGTCGCCGTAGAGCGCCCGCGCGGGCTGTTGCTACGCGCCGAGGGCCGGGTCTGGACCGGCGGCGTCGACGTGAACCTGTTCGCGGGCCTGGACCCTGAGTCCGCCGGCGAGCTCTGGCGCCGCGGCTTCGAGCTGGTCCAGTCCATCGAGGACCTGCCGTTGCCGGTGATCTTCGCCGCGCACGGCCTCTGCCTCACCTGGGGCCTGGAGGTCGCGCTGGCGTGCGACCTGCTCGTCGCCGCCGAGGGCGCGCAGTTCGGGCTGGTCGAGACGCGCGTGGGGCTCACGCCGTCGATGGGCGGCCCGCAGCGGATGGCCGAGCGCGCCGGGCCCGCCCGGGCCCGTGAGTTCGTCATGACGGGCGACCTCTATCCCGCCGCCACCCTGCGCGACTGGGGCGTGGTCAACGCCGTCTGGCCCGACGCAGAGTTCGAGGAGCGTTCGCGGGCGTTCGCGCAGCAGCTCGCCAACGGGCCGACCGTCGCCCATGCGGCGACCAAGCGGATCATTCAGGCCCAGAGGGACGGCGGCGCCCGCGCCGCTGACGCCATCGTGCCCGAGCTCTCGGGCGCCCTGTTCGCCACGGAGGACCTCAAAAACGCTGTGCGCTCGTTCCTGGCGGACGGTCCCGGCAAGGCGACCTACGAGGGCCGCTGAGCCCTACCGCCGGATTTCGGCCGCCCGATCGGTCATGATTCCGGCGTGCGCCGAGCACCCGTAGCGCTCCTCGCGGCCTTCGTCGCAGGCGGCCTGACCGCCGCCCTGGCCCCCGCGGCGACGTTCACCCCCAAGACGCGGACGGTCAAGGACGCCGCCGGTGACGTCGACGCCGGGGGCATCGACCTCGTCAGCGTGTCGCTCGGGCGCGCGAGCAACGGCCAGCTGCGCGGCTCGCTCACCGCCGCCGGTGTGGTCGCCACGTCCTCGCTGCGTGCCACCAAGGGCATCCCGGGCACGCTCTGCCTGCGGCTTTGGACCAAGACGAAGCCGGCCGCCGCGCCGCCGGACTACCTCGTCTGCGCGACCGCCACCAAGGACGGCAAGAGCCTGGACGCCTCGGTGCTCCGCGAGCGCCCGGGCGACACGCCGGTGCGCGTCGGTCCCGCCACGGTCAGCCGCTCGAGCTCGCGCAACGTGACGATGCGCTTCGCCCAGTCGACCGTCGGCAAGCCGGGCGCGATCGACTTCTCCGGCGAGTCCACGGCCGCCGGCTGCGCGCGGAGCGCGTGCGCCGACGTCGCGCCGGAGGACGGCAAGGTGGCGACGTTCCGGCTCAAGGCCGGGGCGAAGCGCCCGGGCACCTGAGCTAGATCCCGTAGCGGCGCAGGCTGCGCACGGCGAGTGAGCCCAGGAGCAGCTGCAGGCCCACGGTCGCCACGAGCGCCGGCCAGGTGCTGTGCCACGTCACGCTCCCGACGAACCCCTGCCGCGCCCCTTCGAGGATGTGTGTGACCGGGTTGATCGTCGCGACCGTGTTCAGCCAGCCCGAAAGCAGCGCCTTGGGCGCATAGGCGGTCGTGAACAGGACCGCGATGAAGTTCGCGACCTGCATGAGCGGCGCCGCCTGCTGCGTGCGGAAGCGCAGCGCGATGATGATCGACCAGAAGGCCATGATCGTCGCCAGGCCCATCGCGAGCAGGAACGCGATCGCGAGCCCGTCGATCCCCGGCCAGCTCACGCCGATGACCTCGGCGACGCCGAAGACGAACGTCGCGGGCAGCAGCGAGCGCAGCGCTGCCGACGCGACGAGCCCGGCCAGCAGGGTGACGCGCGGCGCGGGGCAGACCAGCAGCCGGTCGAACCAGCCCTGCTCGATGTCGCGGGCGAGGTTGACGCCCGTTGCCGCGCCGGTGAACCCGGCGCCCTGCAGGATGCTCACCGGCACGATGAACGTCCGGAAGTCCGAGGCGTCGAAGCCGGGCAGCTTCGCCGCCTGGCCGAACGCGCCCGACAGCCCGATCAGGAAGATCGTCGGCGCCAGGATCCCCGGGATCGCCGCTCCGGGCACGCGCAGGATCTCGTTGAGGGCGCGGCGCG
>JAWVFZ010000157.1:0-4282 GCA_033855555.1 Solirubrobacteraceae bacterium | reverse complement strand
TGCCGGTGCCGTCGTCGTGGTAGACGAACAGGTCCCAGTCGTCGCTGTCGGTCGCGCCCTTGAGCGTGATCAGCACCGATGCGTCGCCGTCGTTCTTGCCGATCGTGAACGGCGTGTCCTCGTAGGTCCCGGGCGGGAACGTGCCGGCGAGCGGGTCGACCGGCGCGCCGGTGCCGAGCTCCTGGCCGCCGGGCAGCGTGTTCTCGCCGCCCTTGACCGCGAAGTCCTGGGTCTTCGGGCCGGTCGGGGCGTTGGACGGCACCTTGATCGAGCGCACGTCGACGGCCGAGAGCTGGTTGGCCGGATCGTCGGCGGCCGCGGTCGCGCTTGCGTCCCCGGGGTGCTTCTGCGTGCCGAGGTCGTAGACCTGGGTCCACGTGCTCGAGCTCGTGTCGACGCCCTTGGTCGTCTCCTCGAGGTCGCGGCCGCCGATCATCAGGTGGTTGGCGTCGGCGGCGTCCATCTCGAACGGGGCCGAGAACCCGGCGCCGGTCAGCGCGGACGGCATGATGTCGGTCCACGTCTTGCCGCCGTCCTTGGTCGCCGCGATGTCGCCGCCGACGTACTCCTCGAACGCGTGGTCGGCGTTGTCGGGGTCGACCGCGGTGAAGAAGCCGTCGCCGCCGAAGACGGTGTACGCGGTGCCGTCGGGGTCGATCTTGCCCTCGCCGTTGTCCTGGAGGCCCATGTAGACGGTGCCGTCCTTGGCCATCGCCGCGTCGTAGGGCTGCAGCGTGTTCATCCCGGCGCTGTTGCCGCGGCCCCAGTCGTCGTTGGAGAGCGCCTGGCCGGCGGCGCGATGCTGGCGGTAGACGCCGCCGTCGTTGCCGACGAACAGCGTCACGCCGCCGCCCGATGCGTCGGGCACCCACAGGTAGGCGTGCTGGTCGGGGTGCGTCGTCGTCTTCGGCGTCGTGCCTCCCGGCGCGGCTGGGCAGACGGGCAGCCCGTTGGTCGCGTTGAGCAGCGTGCACGACTCGCCGGCGTAGTAGCGCCCGGCGACGGTTGCCTTCGCAGGCGTGCCGTCGAGGCCGCCGGCCGCCTCCACGTTCCAGAGCTCCTCGAGCCCGAAGGCGAGCCGGGTGGGGACGCCGCCGGCGGTGGCCTGCGACGGGTCCGGCTGGACCCAGAGGTTGTACCAGGCCTGGATGCCCGGGCAATAGGAGATCACCGCGGGCGTCTTGCACGTCGGCGGGGCGAGCGCGGAGCCACTCGTGATGTCGTTGTCGATCTCCGTCGAGCCCTCGATCATCTGCCACGTCTTGCCGAAGTCCGTCGACGCCCAGAGGCCGTTGAGGTAGTCGCTCTGCGCGGCGCCGGCCTGGTTCTCGTTGGCGTCCAGCCCGGTCACGCCGCCGTTGAACTTCACGGCGTCCTGGACCAGCGCGTAGACGACCCGGTGGTCCTGCCCCTCGCCGTCGGCGATGCCCAGCGCGATGCGCCCGATGCGCGGCTGCGTGAGCACGTCGGGCGGGATCGGCGTCGAGTTGCCGGCGAAGTCGAGGTTCGTGAACGTGCCCGGATCGCCGCTGTCGGAGGCGTACATGCCGTTGGACGGCGACTGCTGGGAGCCGTCGGCGTTGGCCTTCTGGCCCGCGCGCCAGCCGACGGCGGCGAGCACCGCACCCGGCTGGGCAGCGGCGCCTGTCGTCTTGTCGTTGGCCGGGCCCTGCACGACGACGTCGGTCACGACGTTGGCCAGGAAGCAGTCCTTGGCGGTCACTGGCTGCCCGGTGCAGTCCGGCGTGCCGGCGGCGCGGCCCTGGCCCGTCGGGAGGTTCACGTTGGTGAACGTCGCGCCGGCGTCGGTCGACTGGAACAGGCCCGCGCCGGTCGCCGCGTAGACGCGCTCGGGATGCGTGGCGTCGACGGCGACCTTGAAGCCCAGGACGCCGTCGGGCACGCCGGCCGCGTGGATCCAGTGGGCGCCGAGGTCGGTCGTGCGGTAGACGCCGAGGCCGGCGATCGAGTCGCCGCCAAACGCGTTGTCGCCGGTCAGGACGATCAGCGTGCCGCCGTTGGCGGCGCTCCACGCCATGCCGGACACCACCTGCGTCGGCAGCGTGTCGCCGATCGCCGTCCACGAGTCGCCGCGGTCGGTCGACATCCAGACGCCGCCGTTGGAGGCGGCCGCGAAGAGGTGGGCGGCGCCTGGATCGGCGGCGAGGGAGGTGACGCGGCCGGAGAGGTCGGCGAGCCCCTGCCGTGTCGAGCCGTTGGTCGTGTCGTACTCGCTGCGGTCGGCGACGAGCGGCGTCTTGCCCAGCGGGGACCACGCGCCGTCGGTGTGCGGCAGCTCGGCGCGCTGGGCGACGGCGGCGCGGTAGGCGCCGGCCTTCAAGCGCGTGCCAGGTGCCACGGACCGTGCCGCGCGGGCGCTGTTGGCGCGCGCGAGGTCGGCAAAGGACTCCGGATGTCCGGGCTTGTCGCCGCAGGGCGGCTCGACCGCGGGTGGGCCTGAGTACAGCCCGCTCGCGACGCTGCGGCCACGAGCCGGCTCCCGGTCGCGCTCGCGCTGGGCCTCGCTCTCGGCTCCGTGCTCGCGCGCGCCGGCGCATGCGGCCTTCGCGTGGTCGGCGCTCGTATGCGACCACGGGCGCGTGACGGCGAGCGCGGCGACGAGCAGGAGCAGGGCTGGCAGGGCGAGGCGAAGGACGCGGGGCATGCCCGCTCCAACGTCAACCGGGCGCGGAACTTGCGACGAGCTCGGGCCAGTCCTCGGTCGCCTCCAGCCGCGCGACGGTGGCGACGAGCTGGCCCGCGGCGCGCGCCAGCCAGATGTCATCGGGGTGCGGATCGGCCGCGGCCACCAGCGCATATCCGGCGGCGACGTTGTCCAGACCACGGCCCGAGAGCTCCTTCAACGAAGCTGCATCGAGGCGCGCCCGCCCGTCCGCGATCGGTCCCAGGACGGTTCGCGGCAGACCGGGCGTGGTCCGGATGGCCGCCAATTCCGCGATGGCGCGCTCCACGCGGGCGCGGTCGACGGGACGCGCCACGCCTGCGCCCAGCAGCCCCATTCCGCCGCCAGGCAGGATCACCACGTGGCCCGGGCGTGCGTCGAGCAGGGCCAGGCCGGCGCCGCGCGCGGCGGCGACGTGGACGGCGACCAGCGCGCGTGCCGCGGCGCCCGGATCGTCGGGCCGCGCTCCGTCGGCCAGGGTCGCGCCCTCGAGCAGGTCGGTGACCAGCACGCCCTCGCTGCAGAGCTCGAGATGCGCCGCGGGGATCGTGACGCCCTCGACGTCGCGCACCGCGCGGGCGACGCGGCGCTGCGTCGAGGCCTCGTGCTCGAAGTCGAGCTCGTCGAGGACCTGCTCGCGGATGGCGCGCAAAAGCTGGCGCGCATCCACTCGCGGGAGCGCCGCCGCCAGCGGCACGGCGACCGCGTCGAGAAGGGCGAGGTCGGCGCGCACCGCGCGTTCGAGGCCCGGGCGCCGCACGCGGATCGCCACCGGCACGCCATCGGCGACGCCGCGGTGCGTCTGCGCCGCCGCCCGTACTGCGAGCGGCTCGGGGTCGAAATCGTCCAGCGCCTTGGCGACGCTGCGCCCCCAGGCGCCCTTCAGCGCGCCCTCGACCGCGCGCGCGTCCAGCGGCTCGCACGCGGCCGCCCGCGCGCGCTCGAGCTCCCGCATCACGCCCACGCGGATCTCGTCGGGGAGCGCCTCCGGGTCCACCAGCCCCGCCGCTCGTGCCAGTCCCACGCGGGCAGAAGGCGCCTTGCGGGCGAGCGACCAGCCGGTCTCGGCGAGCGTCTGGAGCGCTCCGGGCAGCTCAGGCACGCGGTCCATCCGCGGCAGGATGCCCGACCCGCGTCGGTTCAATCGTCGCGGCGCGCGACGAGCACCGCGAAGCGGTGGTCCTTGAAGAGGCAATCGGCGTCGGCGAATCCCGCGGCGTGCAGCCAGGCCAGCTGCTGTTCGACGCTCGCGCAGCGGTCGTGGCGCATGCGGTCCTGCGCGGCCGCCCATTCATCGTCGGTCGCGCCGAGCGCGCGGGCGGCCTGCTCGTGGCGTTGCGCGTAGAGGTCGTCGAGCCACGCGGTCGGCCCGGCCACCTGCTCGGCGTTGACGAAGACCCCGCCCGGAGCCAGCCCTTCGAGCACGCGCGCGAACAGATCCGCCTTGCCTGCATCCGTGAGGTGGTGGATCGCCAGAGCGGAGACCACCGCGTCCCACGGGCCCTCGGGAAGCGGGCCGGCCAGGTCGCCGGTGACGTAGCGCGCGCGGTCGCCGAGCGTGGTGCGCGCCTGGTCGAGCATCGCGGGCGCCCCGTCGAA
>JAWVFZ010000156.1:0-5325 GCA_033855555.1 Solirubrobacteraceae bacterium | reverse complement strand
GGCGATCTCAACAAGATCCTTCCGAAGCTCACGGAGGCGATCAAGGCGAAGAAGGGCGGCTGATCGGCGTGTCATCTCGCAACGGAGCGGTCGCCCCCAGCGAGTTCCCGCCGCCGGTCGACCCGGTGAACGAGTTCATCAAGCGCGAGCTCGACTCCGAGGACGAGCGGATCGAGGTGGGCGTGGCCATCGTCGGCGGCGGGACCGCCGGGCTGGCCACGGCCAACCGGCTGCTGCAGCTGCTGGGCGACGAGCGGGTGGGTGGGCCCGAAGTCATGGAGCGCCTCGGCGAGGTGCCGGTCGCCGTCATCGAGAAGGCCAAGGTCTGCGGTGGCCACAACCTGTCGGGCGCGGTCATGCGCCCGGGGCCGCTGCAGGAGCTGTTCCCGGACCTGACGCGGGAGCAGTGGCGCGAGCAGGGCTTCGCCTTCGGCGAGGTCGACAAGGAGGCGGTCTACCTGACGCCGACCGCCAAGCTCGCGCTGCGCATCCCGCCGCCGCCGCCGTTCAAGAACCACGGCAACGAGGTCGTCTCGGTGTCCGCGCTGGCCCGCTACCAGCAGCAGCAGGCCGAGGAGGGTGGGGCATACGTCCTCACCGAGACCTCGGCGACCCAGCTGCTCGTCACCGACGGGCGGGTGCAGGGCGTGCGGACAGGCGACAAGGGCCGCGGCAAGGACGGCGAGCCGCTGGGCAACTTCGAGCCCGGCACCGACGTCACCGCGCAGGCGACGGTCCTGGCAGAGGGATGCTGGGGCCACCTCACCGGCCCGGCGATCCGCGAGTTCGACCTGGCCGAGAACCGCGAGCCGCAGGTCTGGGAGCTCGGCGTCAAGGAGGTCTGGAAGGTCCCCAAGCCGCTGGATCGGCTGATCCACACCGTCGGCCCCTGGCCGCTGAAGATCTCGTCCAAGTATGGGCAGATCGGCGGCACCTGGATCTACCCGATGAAGGACGCCAAGACCGGCGACGACCTGGTCTCGATCGGGTTCGTCATCGACCTCGAGTACGCCGACGCCACGACGTCGGCGCACGACTTGCTCCAGCTCTTCAAGACCCACCCGCTGGTACGCAAGATCCTCGAGGGCGGCGAGCGCGTCGCGTGGGGCGCCAAGGCGCTGCCGGCCGGCGGCTACTGGTCGATGCCGAAGCTCTCGATGCCGGGCGCCGTGCTGGTCGGCGACTCGGCCGGGATGGTCGACACGGTCGCCCTGAAGGGCGTCCACCACTGCATCAAGTCGGGCATCCTGGCCGCCGACGCGATCTTCGCGCAGCTCAAGCGCGGCGGCTCGGACTTCTCGTCCTACGAGCAGGCGGTGGAGGACTCATCGATCGCCAAGGAGCTCTACCAGGTCCGCAACACACGCCAGCCGTTCCAGCGCGGCTTCCTCCAGGGCGGTCCGCTCGTCAACGCGATGATCGCGACGAAGGGCCGCTTCCCCGGTGGCCGCTGGCCGTGGCATCGCAACGACGACAAGCCGATGTTCATCGGCGACACGAAGGACCGCTATCCCAAGCCGGACGGCAAGTACACCTTCGACAAGCTCTCGTCGGTGTACATCACGGGCAACGCGACCCGTGACGACGCCCCGAACCACATCCGCGTCCAGAAGAACGTCCCGCGCGAGATCGCCGAGACGTGGACCTGGATGTGTCCGGCCGGGGTCTACGAGATCCCCGAGGACGCACCCGAGCACGGCGACGTGGACCTGATCGTGAACTACACGAACTGCGTCCAGTGCGGCGCGATCACGGCCAAGGGCGGCCGACTGACCACGCCCGAGGGCGGCGACGGCCCGCTTTACCGCGTGACCTAGGGCGGAGTTCCGCGCCAAACCGGAGCTTCACGGCACAACTTCCGGCGCACGTCCCTGTTCAATAGGGACGTGCGCCGCCTCGTCGCCATCACCACCCTGCTCGCCATGTTCGCCGCGATCCCCGCGGCGGCGCAGGCACCCGTCCTCGACCTGCCGCTCAAGGCGCGGCTGACGGACTGCCACAGGGGCCTTGCCGCGACCGATCGCTTCGCCGTCTTCGTCGGCCAGATGCCGGCGCTCAAAAGCACAAAGCGCATGTGGATGCGCTTCGACCTCTTCGAGCTCGCGGCCGGCGGCGCCTGGCAGAAGGTGGCAGTGCCCAAGTTCGGCACGTGGCAGAGGTCGATTGCCGGCAAGCCGGGCTTCATCTACGAGAAGCGCGTCGACCAGCTCCAGGCCCCGGCGTCCTACCGCGCCGAGATCCGCTACCGCTGGTACGACGCGCAGGGCGACCTTCAGCGCCAGGCCCGTCGCACGACGCCTGCGTGCCGCGAGCCCGATCCGCGCCCGGACCTGGCCGTCGGCAAGGTCGAGGCGGTGGCCGCCGGCAAGGGCAAGCTGAGCTACGCGATCACTGTGCGCAACGACGGCCGCAGCGATGTGGGTCCGTTCGACCTCGTGCTGTCCGTCGACGGTGCCGCGCAGCCGCCGGCGACGGTGGCCGGTCTGCCCGCCGGCGGGCAGACGAAGGTCACCGGGGTCGCTCCACAATGCGCCCCGGGCTCGCAGGTTCAGGTCGCGCTGGACCCGGCGGGGCCGATCGACGAGGTGAACGAGACCAACGACGTGGTCTCGCGCCTCTGCCCCGGCTAACCGGGGGCGAGGGCCCAGCCGGAGCCGGGCGTGGCCGCCGCGCTGCCCGCCCGCGCTTCATCGCATACAGCTCGACGTCGGCGTGCTGGTGGAGCTGGCCGGCCTCCCGGCCGTCGGCCGGGAAGGTCGCGATGCCATAGGACACCGGTGCGCGATGCGCCAGCGCCGCGCGAAGGCGCTCGGCCACCTCGCGGGCCTCGTCCGGCCCGGTGCCGGGGGCGAGGATCGCGAACTCGTCGCCGCCGACGCGTCCGAGGGCGTCCATCGTGCGCAGCGCCAGAAGTGTCGTCGCGACGGTCCAGCGCAGCAGCTCGTCACCGGCGGCATGGCCGTGGGCGTCGTTGACGGCCTTGAAGTGATCGAGGTCGAGGAGGATGAGCCCGACCGGAAGGCCCGAACGGGCGCCTTGGGCGAGCTCGGCCTCCATGCGCTCCTCGAAGCCGCGCCGGTTCAGGCATCCGGTCAGCGGATCGGCTCGTGAGATGCGGGTGATCTCGGCGTGCTGCAGGTCGTGGTTGCGCGCCTGCCAGGCGCACATCCAGGTGGCGTTGGCGAGGCTGAGGATCCAGAAGGCCACGCGGCCGAGCTCCTCCTCGTTGCCGACGATCGCGACGACCACGTAGCCGCCGATGACCATCGCGCCGACGACGAGCATCGATCGCAGCGGGTAAGTGAGCGAACCGAACGCCAGCGGCAGGAACAGCGCGGCGGTGATGGGGCTGCGGTCGCCGCCGTCGAGCGCGGCCATTGCGGCGATGACGGCGATGACCGTGAAGCTCCACGTCAGGAAGAACGGCTCGCGCTTATGGCCCCGCAGCAGGTCGTCAAGATCGATGCGCGTCAGTGGAAGCGAACCGAGGATCACGATGGCGACCCCGATCGCCATCAATGGGCGGTGCGGGTGATCCCAGGTCAGCAGGAAGTACAGGAGCGCGCTGGCGCAGCACGAAACCGTCAGCCAGATGCCGGCATGGACGGTACGAGCGCGGAAGCGGACGGATGTCGTGTCCATCGTGGGCGAGGAGCTCGATTGCTCGATAGCCGCTATATCGACCGCCCAGGGACTCGGGTTGAGGCGCGTTACACTGGTCCCTAGCCATGAAGACCGCAATTCACCCTGAATACGTAGAGGCCCACGTGCGCTGCACGTGCGGGAACGAGTTCACGACCCGTTCCACGACGCCCGAAATCCACGTCGAGATCTGCTCCAACTGCCATCCCTTCTACACCGGCCGACAGAAGCTTGTCGACACCGGTGGCCGCGTCGAGCGCTTCAAGCGGCGCGCCGCGAAGTCCAAGGGCACGTAGCAGTGACCGTGGGCGAGCGTTCGCCCGCGGTGGCGCCTGTCGCCGAGCCCGACGCGGGGCTCGGCGGCCTCGTCGCCCAGCGGGATGCTCCCGTGGGCGGCCAGGCCGTGCTCGAGGGCGTGATGATGCGCGGCGTGCGCACTTGGGCGGTCGCCGTCCGCGCGCCCGCTCCCGAGGGATCCCCGGAAGGGACGCTCGGCGAGATCAAGGTCCAGACGCACGAACTCACCTCGGTGATGAAGAAGCACCGCGTCCTGCGCTGGCCGATCATCCGCGGCGTCGTCGCGCTCGGCGAGTCGCTCGCGATCGGCTTCAAGGCGCTCGGCATCTCCGCCAACGCCCAGCTCGGCGAGGAAGAGGAGGAGATCAGCGGCGGCATGTGGTTCGGCACCGTGGCGATCGCGCTCGTGCTCTCCATCGGCCTGTTCTTCGTCGTCCCGGTCGGGCTGACCTCGCTGATCAAGGATCAGCTGAACTCGTCGTTCCTCTTCTGGCTGGTCGAGGGCGTGCTGCGCACGGGGATCTTCCTCGGCTACCTCGTGATGCTCTCGCGGCTGCGCGACCTGCGCCGCGTCTTCGAGTACCACGGCGCGGAGCACAAGACGATCTCCTGCTACGAGGCCCAGATGCCGCTGACGCCGGAGAACGCGCAGCGCTTCTCGCGCCTGCATCCCCGCTGCGGCACGAGCTTCCTGCTGATCGTGATGATCGTCGCGATCTTCGTCTTCGCCCCGATCGGCCTCCCGGCCTGGTACCTGCTGGTGGCCACGCGCATCCTCGGCGTGCCGCTGATCGCCGGCATCAGCTTCGAGATCATCAAGTTCGCCGGCCGCAACCGGCGCAAGCGCTGGGTTCGTGCCGTCATGTGGCCGGGCCTGCAGCTCCAGAAGCTCACCACGCGCGAGCCCGACCTCGACGAGCTCGCGGTCGCGATCGCCGCGATGGACGCCGTCCTGGCCGTCGAGACCCCTGGCGAGCAGTCCGCAGAGGACCTCGTCGGCGTCGAAGTCGTCGCGTAGCGGCCGGTACCCTCACCCAGCCATGATCGAGTCGCTCGTCGAGCAGATCGAGTCGCGCTTCGCCGAGCTGTCGAGGCAGATGACCGACCCCGAGGTGATCGGGGACCGCAACCGCTACGCGGAGGTCGGGCGCGAGTACTCGCGTCTGGAGCCCGCCGCGAAGCTGGCCGAGCGCTGGCGCCATGCCAAGGGCGACGCGGACGGCGCGCGCGAGCTGATCGCCGAGGGTTCCGACGACGCCGAGGTGCGCGAGATGCTCAGCACGGCCGAGGAGGATCTGGCCGGCATCGAGGAGGAGATCCGCTTCGCGATGGTCGAGCGCGATCCAAACGACGACAAGAACGTCATCGTCGAGATCCAGGGCGGCG
>JAWVFZ010000155.1:0-3020 GCA_033855555.1 Solirubrobacteraceae bacterium | reverse complement strand
GCCACGGGCGAGCCCTCCGGCTGGCGCGCCATCTCGCGGCGCAGCACGATCCGCTGGCGCGGCGTGGTCGTCAGCCAGCGCGAGGGACAGACGGGCTCGCAGAAGCCGCACTCCACGCAGGACGTCGCCTCCTCCTCGATCGGCGGCGTCGACTGCAGGTCGCGCAGGTGGACGCCGGGGTCGCGGTTGAGGATCACGCCGGGGTTCAGCACGCCGTCGGGATCGCAGAGCTCCTTGACGCGCCACATCAGCTCCGTCGCCTTCGCGCCCCACTCCTTCTCGACGAACGGCGCCATGTTGCGCCCGGTCCCGTGCTCGGCCTTCAGCGAGCCGTCGTACTTGTCGACGATCAGCTCGATCAGGTCGGTGATGAAGGCGTCGTAGCGCTCGCGGTCGGCGGGATCGCCCATCACCGGCGTCAGCATGAAGTGCAGGTTGCCCGCGGAGGCGTGGCCGGCGGTGCCGGGCAGGAACGCGTGCTTGCCCAGCAGTGCCTGCACGTCGCGGACTGACTCGGCGATCCGGGCCGGCGGCACGCAGACGTCCTCGATGATCAGCGACGTCCCGGCCGGCCGCAGCTTGCCGACCAGGCCGAACATCCCCTCGCGCACCTGCCAGGCGACCTCGACGGCCTCGGCGTCGCGCGTGAACGCGGGCGGGCGCAGGAGCTCGATCCCGGACAGGATCTCGGTGGCGCGGGCGATCTGCTCGTCGAGCGCGGCGTCGTCCTCGCCCCCGAACTCCACGAGCAGCGCGGCCGACTCCAGCGGCAGCTCGAGCCAGGTCTTGTCGGTGCCGGCGATCGAGTTGGCGGCGACCATCAGCGCGGGCGCCCCCATCAGCTCGACGGCGGTCGCGCCGGCGGCGACGAGCGCACCCACCGGTTCGCTCGCGGTCTCGACGTCGGCGAAGTGCAGCCACGAGACGGTCGTGCGCGCCGGGACCGCGACCGTCTCGAACACGGCCTCGGCGATGAACGCGAGGGTGCCCTCCGAACCGACGACCAGCCGCCGCAGGATCTCGACCGGAGTCTCTGCATCGAGGAACGCGCACAGCCGGTAGCCCATCGTGTTCTTGATCTCGAACTTCCTGCGCACCCGTTCGGCCAGCTGAGTGTCGGCGCGCAGCTCGTCGCGGATAGCGAGCAGCCCCGCGGCGAGCTCGGGCTCGTCGTGCGCGAAGCGCTCCTCGGCGTCGGGAGCCGCGGTGTCGACGACGGTTCCCGACGGCAGGACGAGCGTCATCGCGCGCACGGTCGAGTACGAGTCGGCCGACGTCCCGCAACGCATCCCGCCGGAGTTGTTGGCGATCACGCCGCCGACCGTCGCGGTGTCTGTCGAAGCGGGATCCGGCCCCAGGCGGCGCCGATGGCGGCGCAGGAGGCGGTTGGCGTGGCCCATCACGGTGCCCGGCTGTACGCGCGCGCGCAGGCCGCCGTCCTCCGCCCGTACGCCGCGGAAGTGCTTGCGCACATCGACCAGCAGGCCAGCTCCCTGGCCCTGCCCGTTCAGCGAGGTGCCCGCGCTGCGCAGCGTCACGGGGATGCCCTTGCGGCGCCCGAACGCGAACGCCTTGGCGACATCGGCTGCGTCGTGGGCCTCGATCACGGCCTGCGGGATCAGCCGGTAGGGGCTTGCGTCGGACGCGTAGCGCACGAGGTCCGAGACGCGTGCGTGGACGCGGTCGGCGCCGAACTCCGCGATCAGCTCGGAGCGCAGCGGCTCCGGCGTCCCGCCGGCGAGCGCGTCTGGCACACGGTCCTCGGCGGGCTCGCCCGCCGGGTGGCCGATCCGCCTGACGTCGGGCGCCAGCAGGTCCATCAGCCGAGCGTCATCCCTGGAGCGACCTGCACCTCGACGACCTCCGGCTTGCCCGAGCCGATCGCCTCGCGCAGCGCGCTCGTCAGCTCGTCGCGACCCTCGACGCGGCGCGAGCGCACGCCGTAGCCCTGCGCGACAGCACTGACGTCGAGCGCCGGCAGGTCGAGCCCCGGGGCGCCCTCCACGCTCTCCAGCATCGAGAACCACTTGAGGATCGCGTACTCGGAGTTGCGCAGCACGAGCACGGTGATCGGGACGTCGTAGGCCGCGGCGCTCCACAAGGACTGGATCGCGTACTGCGCGCTGCCCTCGCCGACGACGCACACGGTCGGGCGCTCCGGCTGGGCCATCTGCACGCCGACCGCCGCGCTCAGGCCGAAGCCCAGCCCACCGCCGGCGCCGAAGTAGTACGAGCCCGGCTCCGAGAGGCGCAGCTGGTTGCGCAGGGCCAGCGTCGCCGACGGCGCCTCGAGCACCACGATGCCGTGCTCGGGGAAGACCTCGCCGAGCGCGCGCATGGCGGTCGAGGCGTTCAGCGGGTCGGTGAGCTCGACCTCTTCGGGCGCGGGCCGCGGCTCGGGCCTCGCCCGGTCCGTCGGCGCCAGCGCCTCCACGAGCGCCTCGAGCGTCAGCTTGACGTCGGCGACCAGCGCGTCGCCCATCGGCGCCCGCGCTGCCTCGTCGGGGTCGTTGGTGATGACGACCAGCCGCGCGCCCTCGGGCAGCAGCGGCCCGGGGATGTTCGGGTAGTAGGGGAAGACGGACGAGCCGGCGACGAGGATCAGGTCGTGCCCCGCGAGCGTCTCGGCGAGCGGGCCGACGGCCGGCGGCAGGATCCCGCGGAAATGCGCGTGGCCCTCGGGGAAGCCGATCCGCCCGCCGCCGGTCGCGGGCGTCGCCCAGACGGGCAGCGCCGCCTTCTCGGCGAGCGCGACGGCGGCGTCCCACGCGCCGCTCGCGTCGATGTCGGGCCCGGCGACGAAGACCGGGTTGGCGGCCTCGCTCAACGCGCGCGCGAGATCGGCGACCGGCGCGGCGGCGCGGCCGGACACCTCGCGGCCGAGCTGGTGGACCGCGGCCTGCTCGTCGACCTCGGCGGCCCAGTCGTCCATCGGGATCGAGACGAACACCGGGCCCCACGGCGGAAGCGAGGCGAGGTGCGTTGCGCGCGCGATCGCGTGCGGCACGTCCTCGGCGCGC
>JAWVFZ010000154.1:0-5008 GCA_033855555.1 Solirubrobacteraceae bacterium | reverse complement strand
ATGTCCTTGGTGAGGCGCAGCATTGCGAACGACCCGTCGTCCTGGGCCGCGAGCCGGCTGCCCGTCGACTGTTGCGAATGCAGTGTCGTCTGGAGCATCAGCAGCGACGAGCCCGCGACGACCAGCGCGAGGACCATTCCGACGAGCATTTCGAACAGCGTCCATCCGTTCTCGTCGCACCAGGCGGGGGCCATGCGGCGCTATCGGCAAAGGCAGGCATCCCCAAAAGTGGGGATGGACGAGTGGACGAGTGGACGATGGGCTACGCTCGCCGCCGATGGCCGCCGACGAGCAGACTCCCGAGCCGCAGCCCTGCTCCCCCTGTCGCGGCACCGGCGAGGTCATATCGAACCTCGGCGGCTCGCCGTCGCAGCTGCCGTGCCCGTGGTGCGAGGGGACCGGGCGGTTCATCCCCGAGCACGACGCGCAGGCGGCGCGGCGCGAAGCCTGAGCTGGACGCGCGGCTGACGCAAACCCGTCGTTGATCCAGATTCGGCGGTTCCTGCCGATAGGTCCCAACGATGCCGTTGGGTACGACCGCTCGCTGGATCGCGCTCCCCGCGCTGGTGGCGCTGCTCGCGCTGCCCGGTGCCGCGTTCGCGGGACCGCTGGACATCCAGCACGAGTCGACCGCGATCAGCGAGATCGGCGGCGGGGACGGGATCATTCAGCACGGCGACGCGATCGCAGTCACTGAGACGGTCCGCGACAGCGATCCGGGCGGCGCGCTCACCGGCGTCAGCGGCGCCCTGAGCACGACGACCCCGAACGTGACGGTGACGCAGGGCGCATCGGCGTTGCCATCGTTCGACTTCGGCCAGACGGCGGCGAACACCTCCCCCTTCAACGTGCAGGTGGGCGCCTCGGTCCCGTGCGGGCAGAACCTGGCCTTCGCGCTCGGCATCGGCGCCGACCAGGGCAGTGCGAGCGTCCCGTTCACGATCGGCACCGGGGTCGCCGACGCGCCGGCGACTCGCGCGTCGGTGGACGTTCCGCGTGAGATCCCAGACGCCGGCAGCACCAGCGGCGGCAGCAGCATCGTCTCGCAGATGACCGTCGACGCACCCGGGCTCGTGAAGGACATCTCCGTCCACATCGGCAAGCTCACGCACACCTACGACGGTGACCTTCGCATCACTCTGATCGCTCCCGACGGCACCCGCGTCCTGCTGGTCAACCAGCGTGGTGGGCTTGGCGACAACTTCGTGAACACGACGATCACCTCGAACCAGGGCGCGCCGATCGCCGGTGCATCGCCGCCCTTCACGGGCACCTATCGCGCCGAAGGCGATCTCACCCAGCTCGTTGGCCACGAGCAGCAGGGCACCTGGGGTCTCGAGGTCCGGGACCTGGGCCCCTCCAACACCGGCACGCTGGAAGCCTGGGGCACCGACATCGCCACCGCGACGTGCGCCGCACAGCCGATCGCAAGCTTCACCGCCACGCCGAATCCGGCCGCGCCAGGCGACACGGTGCAGTTCGACGCCTCGGGGACGCACGACCCGGTCGGCAACATCGTCAAGTACGAGTGGGACCTCGACGGCAACGGCACGTTCGAGACGGACACAGGCTCGACCCCCGCTGCATCGCACGTGTACGCGACGCGCGGCGCCTACCCGGTCTCGTTGCGCGTCACCGACGACAACGCGCCTGCCCTCCAGAACACCTACCAGCGCACGGTCAGCGTGTCGCAGCCTCCGACCGCCGACCTCACGTTCTCGCCACTCGCTCCCAACACCGGTCAGACGGTGTCGCTCGACGCGTCCGGCTCCACGGACGGCGACGGCACGATCGCGCGCTACGAATGGGATGTCGACGGCGACGGGACCTTCGACCGCGACACCGGGACGACCGCGCAGACGACGACCAAGTTCGCCACCCCCGGTGATCATGTGGTGCGCGTGAGGGTGACCGACGACGACGGCGCCACAGCCGTGAAGTCGATCACGATCACGGCGGCCAACCGCCCCCCGATCGTGCATATCGCCCAGCCCGGGCTCGGCGTCACGGGACGCCCGCTCACGCTTGACGCCAGCGGCTCGGTCGACCCAGACGGCACGATCACCAACTGGTCGTGGGACCTGGACAACGACGGCATCTACGAGACCGACGGCGGCATCTCCCCAACGCAGCAGCACACGTTCACGGCGTCCGGCACGACCACCGTGGGCTTGCAGGTGACCGACTCCAATGGCGCCGTGGCGACCACCACGGTCACGTTCGACGTGACCGATCCGCCGAATGCCTTGCTGTCGGCCACGCCTGCGATCGCCCGGCCCGGCCAGCTGGTTTCCTTCAGCGCCGCCGGCTCCAACGATCCCGACGGTGCGGTCCTCACCTATCGCTGGGACCTCGATGGCGACGGCTCGTTCGAGACCGACACCGGGGCGGTGGACGCCACGAGCAGGTCCTACTCGGTCACAGGCAGCTACCCGGTCCAGGTCGAGGTCACCGACGGCGACGGCGTCACCGCTACGGCGACGAAGACGGTCGCGGTCGTCAACGAGCTTCCGATCGCTTCCCTGGTGGTCAGCGGGGGAGAGGGAGTCGCGGGCTCTCCGGTGACGCTCGATGCGTCCGGGTCCTTCGATCCCGATGGCACCATCGCGCGGTATGAGTGGGACCTCGACGGCAACGGCTCCTACGAGATCGATACTGGCGCGGTACCGGCTGCCACAAGGACTTATCCCAACCCCGGGACGATCCCCGTGAAGCTGCGCGTCACCGACAATGACGGCGCCGTCGCAGTGGCGACCCTCGGCGTCGTCGTCAAGCCGGCCACAAGCACCGGTGGGACCGGCGGAACGGGCGCGACCGGCAACACCGGTGGGACGGGCGCCACCGGCAACACCGGCGGCACCGGTGCAACGGGTGGCGGGGCCGATGGCGGCACACCGCCGGACGGCCCCTTCACGGCCGGCCTCGGGGGAGCGTCGATCCAGGCGATGAAGCTCGCGCGCGGCAAGGGCCTGACGCTGACGTGCACGTCCGATCGCGCCATGCAGTGCAAGGTCAGCGCGACGATCGACGGGAAGACGGCCAAGAAGCTGCATCTTGCTCGCACGCCCAAGGCCGCGACGGTCGGATCGGCGGTCGTGAACGTGTCCACCGGACAGAACGCACGCTTCGTGCTGAAGCTGACCGCCAAGGCACGCAAGGCGCTCAAGCGCGCCAAGAGCGTGCGCGTGCTGCTCAAGGGCACGGCTGTCGACGCGCAGGGCAACGCTGTCGTGCTCGCGCGCGTCGTGCTTCTGCGCAGATAGCGCTCAAGCTCGCGCCGGTGCGGTCACCGCGCGGTGCGCGCCGACACCGTCCGTCTGGCGCGTCCTGCGCCGGGCGCGCTGCTGCAGCGGGCTCTCGACCAGATACCAGGACAGCGCGGCAACGCCCAGCGTGACCGGAAGCGCGACGGCCAGCGCGCCGCCGGTCGACAGGGGGAGCGCCCCGTGGGCCCGGAGGAAAAGGATCAGCGGGACGTGCCACAGGTACACCCCGTAGGACACGTGCCCCGTCCATGCCAGCGGCCGCACGGTGAGGCTCCGCGGCGGTATCCCGCTTGCACAGGCGGCGATGATGCACCCGAACCCGACCGCGGCGGGCAGGTCACGCAGCACGTGCAGCCAGATCGAATGGGAGCCACGCGTCGCCCCGTCGGCAGCCCACCATGCGTCGCCGACGACCATCAGGGCGCCACCGGCGAGCAGCGCCCACGTCAGCCGCCTTCCCGGCGCGCGCCCCTCCACGAGCACCGCGGCGAGCAGGCCCGTCGCGAAGTACTGCATCATCGCGGGCAGGACCTTCGTGGGCCACAGCGCGCTCTGGCCGTCGATCGCGCGGTTGTAGGCCAGTCCGAGCAGAAGCAGCGCGAGCGGCACAGCGAGCTGGCCGGCGCGGCCCGAGCCGCGCAGCCGGAGCGCCAGCCAGCCCAGGACGGGTAGCGACAGATAGAACGACACCTCGACGGCGAGGGTCCAGAGCGGCGGATCGAGCTTCAGCAGCGTGCCCTCGGAGAAGTTCTGTGCGAAGACGAAGAACGTCCACAGCTCGCCGGTCGCGGGAAACCGCACTCCGGGCCCGTGCTTCACGCTCCACAGCAGCGCGATCGAGCCGGCGACGGCGAGGTAGTAGGCGGGCAGGATCCGCGCCGCGCGTCGCAGCAGGTAGCTCCCCAGGCGTGGTTCGGCCCCATCCGCCAGCGCGCTGCGCACCCACGGTCCGAACAGCAGGAAGCCCGACAGCACGAAGAACAGCACCAGCCCGAGGCGCAGCTCATGCAGGATCCGGTCGCCGAGCGTGTCGCGCGTCGCCGCGGACACGCTGGGGAGCGTGTACAGCCATGCGTGGTAGCCGACCACGGACAGCGCGGCGATCGCACGAAGCCCGTCGACGGCCGCCGCGCGGCGCGCGCGGACGTCGTTCATCCAGAGACCTCGAGCACGCCGATCGGCGAGCCCGCGGGCTCGAGGCGCACCGTCCAACGCCCGGGAAGGTCAGCGACGAGCTCGATGATTCCCTCGCTGCCGGGACCGACCGGTGCAGTGACGCCCATTCCCGAGACGATCGCACGGGCAGGCTGCTCGCTGTTCACGGCCAGCCGCACGATATCGCCGACCGCAGCCATCACAGGCGTGCGCGAGGGCAGGACCGCCTCGACCGTACGCGCAGGGGCGGCGCCGGCGGGTGCGGGCGCCGGGAACACTGGGGCGGTGGGGCGCTCCGGCGCCGGCGCGATCGCGGCGGCGAGGGCTGCGATCATCAGCAGCACCGCGGCCCAGAGGATCAGCTGTCGGGCCATCTGCCACAAGTTTGCCGATTTCGCGGTCCAAAGCGTCCAACGCGAATTTCAGTGCTCAAGGATTTTGCGGTGCCGGGCGATACAGGGGAAACCAGAGCCAAGGCGAAGGGGCAAACCGCTCGTGAGGGCGGGGCGCAAAGCCACGGACCTCCAGTCTCACCGGAGGGAGCCGGGTTGCCGTCTCGGTCAAGGCGCTGGCGAATGTCAACTCAG
>JAWVFZ010000153.1:0-8222 GCA_033855555.1 Solirubrobacteraceae bacterium | reverse complement strand
CGAGCGCGCCCTTGACGTTCGCGTCGAGCGCGTTGAGACGGTGGAGCGCCAGCGCTTCAGGCGAAGCGAAGCGCCTGCCCGCGGCGGGATCGGCGCCATGGTGCAGCAGGACGCAGTGCAGCAGCGCGGCGAGCCGCTCGCCGTCCATCCGGATGGCGCGGGCGGCGTCGTCGAGCAGGCGCACCCCGAGCTCGACGTGGCCGAGCAGGCGCCCCTCGTCGGTGAGGCCGATCTCCGCGCCGTAGGTGAACTCGCGGGTCTTGCCGAGGTCGTGCACCAGCGCGGCGCAGACCAGCAGGTCGCTGTTCAGGCGCGGATGCAGGATGCAGGTCTCGCCGGCGAGCGTGCCGACGGCGACGGTGTGCTCCAACAGCCCGCCGAGGTAGGCGTGATGGCCGCCACGTGTGCACGGCGCGCGCCGCCATTGCGCCCGCAGGCCCTCGTCGCCGAGCAGCTTGACGAGCAGCGCGGCGTACCCGGCGTCGTGCACGTCGCGCGCCAGGTGCTCGAGGAAGCCGTCGAGCTCGTCGAGGTCGCGATAGGCGACCGGCAGGAACTGCGCGGGGTCGACGGCGCCCGGGTCGACGCGCGTGATCGCGCGGACCTCGAGCTGCAGCTCGTCCCGGAAGCGCTCGACGCGGCCGGCCACGCGGACAAGGTCGCCACGGTCGAAGCGCCCGGCGAGCACGTCGGCGTCCCTGAATGCCCGCCCCGGGATCGCGCCCGTGCGGTCGCGCAGCTCCAGCGCGAGGTACGGCGTGCCCGACCGCGTCACCAAGCGATCCTTGCGTGCGCACGCGAACACACCGACCACATCCTGGCCCGGGCGCAGGGTGGCGACCGCAAGAACGGGGTCGGTGGCGGCAGGACTCATGAGCCCATCTTGTACCGTGAACCGGATGCAGCCTTTGATCTGGGATCGACGGCCAGACGGCCTCCGCGCCCCCGCACTCGTGTGCGCGTTCACGGGCTGGAACGACGCCGGCGACGCCGCGTCCGCCGCGCTGAGCTTCGTGGGCTCGTCGCTCGGCGCCACCCGCTTCGCCCGCATCGACCCCGAGGACTTCTTCGACTTCCAGGCCCAGCGCCCGAGCGTGGAGATCAGCGAGAGCCAGACACGCCAGATCGTCTGGCCCGACATCGAGATCTTCGAGGCTCGCGTGCCGCGCGCCCACCGCGACCTCGTCCTGCTTCAGGGGCCGGAGCCGTCGATGCGCTGGCGCACATTCTGCGCGAGCGTCGTCGAGATCGCCGAGGCGCTCGGGACGCAGATGGTCGTCACGCTCGGCGCGCTGCTGGCCGACGTCCCGCACACCCGCCCGGTTCCGATCAACGGCCTGTCGTCCGACGAGGGGCTCATCGAGCGCCTCGACCTGCGCCCGACCAACTACGAGGGCCCGACCGGCATCGTGGGCGTCTTGCAGGCGGCCTGCCAGGACGCCGGCATCCCGACCGCCAGCCTCTGGGCGAGCGTGCCCCACTACGTGGCCGCGGCGCCGAACCCGAAGGCCGCGCTCGCGCTCGTGCGCAAGCTCGAAGGGCTGCTCGGCGTGGCCGTGGACGCGGGCGAGCTCGAGGGCGCATCGGCCGAGTACGAGCGCCAGGTCTCACTCGCAGTGCAGAGCGACCCCGACGTCCAGTCCTTCGTCGAGCGCCTGGAGGAGGCCGCCCAGGAGGAGGACGCCGCCGAGGAGCTGTCGGACCCCAGGAAGCTCCCGTCCGGCGACGTGCTGGCGCGCGAGTTCCAGCGGTTCCTGCGCCAGCGCGGGCCGAACGACTAGGCCGCGGCCCGCAGCGAGCGGGCGCGGACGGCACCGCCGATCGCGCCCAGCGCGATCGAGATCAGCGCCGTGGCGATCGGCAGCACGACGTGGGGCTCGGGGATCTTCGCCTTCGCGGGCGTGCCCGCGATCGCGTGGGCAAGCAGGATGAAGGTGCCGAACAGCGCGCCGCCGGCGATGCCGCGCAGCGCGCCCTCGGCCGGCGTCGCGTGGTCGTAGCCGGCGGCGACCCCGCCGAGGATGCCGAGCAGCGTCAGCACCGTGTAGAGGCCCTCGCTCACGCCGAGCAGCACGCCGCAGATCGCCCCGAACAGCGCCGGGAGCACCAGCACGATGAAGACCTGCTCGCCGCGCGGGCGATGCTCCAGAAGCGGGAGTGCAGTCACGTGCCTGAAACCTAGCGACGTGGGTATGGGGGGGCAACACGGTCCCGCGGATCCGAGGCAGGGCGGCGCCGGCGAGGCGCGGGAATCCCCCACTCACAGGAGGCAACCTCGTGCGACGAGGTCTTCTTGGCGCCGCCGCGATCGCGCTGGCGCTGGCATCCCCCGCAGCCGCGAATACGTTCACGTTCTCGCCGCTGCAGCCCGTCTCGCCCACCAACGGCGTGAGCCCCTACGGCTCGACCTCTGCAGGCGCCGCCTGTCAGGGAGCGGCACAGCCCGCCGGCAGCGTCGACTATCCGGGTACCGCCGTCGAGCCGATGGTGACCGTCGATCCCGGCAATCCGCAGGTGATGATCGGCGCCTGGCAGCAGGACCGCTGGAACAGCGGCGGCGCGGTCGGGCTCAAGCACGCCTACTCGACCGATGGCGGGGCGACCTGGCAGCCCTCGAGCAACAACCCCGCGTTCTCGAACTGCGACGGTCCGGCCGGCCTGGAGCGCGCCACCGATCCGTGGGTCACGATCCAGCCCGACGGCACGGCCTGGTCGTTCGGCCTGGGGATCAACGGCACCGACGCGACGAGCGCAATGATGGTCTCGTCGTCCGCCGACCACGGGGCCACCTGGGGTCCGACGCAGACGCTGCGCAGGGACACCGCGCCGACGACACTCAACGACAAGAACTCGATCACCGCCGACCCGTACGCCAACGGTTACGTGTACGCCGTGTGGGACCGACTCGTGTTCCCCAACGCGCACGCCAGCGCGGCGGCCAGCGAGCACGCGATCGGCTATCGCGGGCCGACCTGGTTCTCCCGCAAGACTCCGACCGGCGCCTTCGAGCCCGGCCGCATGATCTACGACCCCGGGTCGGTCAACCAGACGATCGGCAACCAGATCGTGGTCCTGCGCGACGGGACGCTCGTCGACGCATTCGACCTGATCTTCAACGTCTCCAACAGGCACAAGACGCGCGGCTACAACGTGGCCTTCCTGACGTCGGGCGACAAGGGAGCGACCTGGTCGTCGGACCCGGCGATCGTGTCGAACTTCAGGCCGGGCGTCATCGAGGACCCGACCGACGGGCACGCGGTTCGCACCGGGGACATCATCCCCGAGGTCGCCGCCGACCCGACCTCCGACGCCGCGTTCTACCTGGTGTGGCAGGACGCCCGGTTCGGCTCTGCCGGATCGGCCGTCGTGTACTCGCGCGTCGAGCGTGACGCCTCCGGCGCCTGGAGGTCGACGGCGCCGCAGGTGGTCAACACCGACACCGCGACGCAGGCCTTCACGCCTTCGATCCGCGTGCGCGACGACGGCACCGTGGCGGTGACCTACTACGACTTCCGCGAGGACACGTCGACGGCGCCGCTGGACACCGACATGTGGGCGATCCACTCGCATGACCAAGGCCAGACGTGGGTTGACGAGCAGAAGCTGTCCGGGCCGTTCGACATGGCCGGCGCCGCGAACGCGCGCGGGTACTTCGTGGGCGACTACGAAGGCCTGGGCGAGGACGGCCAGCGCTTCGTGCCGTTCTTCTCGCAGGTGACGACGGGAACGAAGGCCCATCCGGAGGCCGACATCGAGGAGACCGAGGGAGGCTGAGTCTCCGCGGGACTGCCGCCGGCGCTACGCGGCGTCGGCGGCGCCCCAGATGCCGGGCCCGCGCGTGTGCTCGTAGATCAGCGAGGTCTCCGCGTGGGCCACGCTCGGATGGGTGGCGAGGTGATCGACGACGAACTCGCGCAGGTCCTGCGGGTCGGTCGCGGCGACCCACACGAGGTAGTCGGTGACGCCCGTGAGGTGGAAGACCATCAGCACGCCGGGGAGCGCGCGGACCGCGCGGGTGAACGCCTCGATCTCCTCGCGCGCGTGCACGGCGAGGCGCACGGCGATCATCGCCTGGAGCGGGCGCCCGAGCGCTGCAAGGTCGACCTCGGCGTGGAAGCCGCGCACGACGCCGCGGGTACGCAGCTCGCGCAGCCGCGCGAGCGCTGTGGAGGGCGCGACGCCGACGCGCTCGGCGAGCCGCTGGTTGGTGATGCGCGCGTCCTGGCTGAGGGTCTCCAGAATTGCGCGATCGACGGCGTCGAGCGGGGGCTGTGGATCGTTCGGCACAGCAGCCAGTGTACGGGTCGGGGCCGAAGGATCGGTGATCGAAGGGACTACAAGCCGAAGGATCTGCGGACGGTTGCGATACAGGCTCCTGATCCTTCATTCTTAGGCCATGTCTGTCACCGCCACTCAGACCGCGATCAAGGATTCCATCCTCGAGGCGATCGGCGACACGCCGCTCGTCCGCCTGTCGCGGATCGCGGCCGGGGTCACGCCGCAGGTCGTCGCGAAGATCGAGTCGCTGAACCCCGGTGGCTCGATCAAGGACCGCGTGGCGGTCGCGCTGATCGAGGCGGCCGAGCGCGACGGCAAGCTGCGTCCTGGCGGCACGATCGTCGAACCAACGTCCGGCAACACCGGTACCGGCCTCGCCATCGCGGCGCGCCTGAAGGGCTACCGCGTCATCGCGGTCATGCCGGACAAGATGTCCAACGAGAAGATCGACCTGCTGCGCGCCTACGGCGCGGAGGTCGTGGTGGCGCCGACCGACGTCGCGCCCGACTCGCCGCAGTCCTACTACCGCGTCGCGGATCGTCTCGTGGCCGAGATCCCGGGCGCCTTCCAGCCCAACCAGTACGCAAACGCCGCCAACCCGCAGGCGCATTACGAGTCGACCGGGCCCGAGCTGTGGGAGCAGACCGGCAGGCGCATCACCCACCTCGTCGTCGGCGTGGGGACCGGCGGGACGATCACCGGCGCCGCGCGCTACCTCAAGGAGCGCAACCCCGGCCTGGTGGTCATCGGCGCCGACCCCGAGGGCTCGATCTACTCCGGCGGTGAGGAGGACGTCCGGCCCTACCTCGTCGAGGGCGTCGGGGAGGACTTCTGGCCGAAGACGTTCGACCCGTCGGTCGTGGACCAATGGGTGCGCGTCTCCGACCGCGACTCGTTCCTGACGACGCGGCGGCTCGCGCATGTCGAAGGCATCCTCGCCGGCGGCTCGGGTGGGCTGGCGGTGCACGCGGCGCTCGAGGCCGCCAAGTCGATCGACGATCCCGAGGCGCTGATGGTCGTGGTGCTGCCCGACGGCGGGCGCTCGTATCTGAGCAAGATCTTCAACGACGGCTGGATGCAGCAGAACGGCTTCCTCGACCGGCCCGACGACCTGACCGTCGGCGACGTCCTGCGGCGCAAGTCCTCGGCGGGCGAGATCCCGCCGCTCGTCACCGTCGAGACGCACTCGGCCGTGCGCGACGCGATCGCGTTGTTGCACGAGCACCGCGTATCGCAGCTGCCCGTCGTCAGCGCGCACGATCCGCACACCGTCGTGGGGTCGATCGGGGAGCGCGGCCTGCTCAAGCACGCCGCCGAGGACCCCGCGCTCCTGGGCGCCCAGATCATCGATGTCATGGAGGCGCCGTTCCCCGCGGTCTCGGCGGGCGATCCGGTGCGCGAGGCCGTGGAGCTGCTGGTCGGAGACCGTCAGGCGCTGCTCGTCACCGAGTCCGGCCGCGCGGCCGGGCTTGTCACCCGCGCGGATCTGCTCGAAGCTCTCGCGTCGTGAGCGAGGCAAAGCCGACGTACGCCTTCGCGACGAAGGCGGTTCACGCGGGCCTGACACCGGACCCGAGCTTCGGCTCGGTCATCCCGGCGATCCACCAGACCTCGACCTACGCACAGCCGGCGCCCGGCGAGTTCGTCGAGGACTTCGATTACTCGCGCTCGGCCAATCCCACCCGCGCGGCGCTCGAGATCGCGCTGGGCGAGCTCGAGGGTGGCCTCGGCGTCGCGTTCTCGTCCGGCCTGGCCGCCGAGCACGCGGTCATCACGCTCACCTGCGAGGCGGGCGCGCACATCGTGCTGCCGGCCGACCTCTACGGCGGCACCTATCGCCTCGTCGACAAGGTGCTGAGCCGCTGGGGACTGGCCTACGACCTCGTCGACCAGACGGACCTCGGCGCCGTCGAGCGCGCGATCCGCCCGGAGACGAAGCTGATCTGGGTCGAGACGCCGACCAACCCGCTGCTGAACGTCGTCGATGTCGAGGGCATTGTCGCCCGCAGCGGCGACGCCTTGGTCGCCGTCGACAACACGTTCGCCACCCCGGTCAACCAGCGCCCGCTGGAGCTCGGTGCCGATTTCGTCGTGCACTCGACCACCAAGTACCTGGGCGGGCACTCCGACGTCGTCGGCGGTGCGGCGATCGCGCGCACCGAGGAGCACCACGACGGCCTGCGCTTCGTCCAGAACGCGGTCGGCGCGGTGCCGGCTCCCTTCGACTGCTTCCTCGTGCACCGCGGGCTGCGGACGCTGCACCTGCGCATGGCCGCCCACGCCGACAGCGCGCGCGCCGTCGTGGCGATGCTCCAGACGCGCGACGACGTGCGCGACGTGCGCTGGCCGGGCTTCAGCGGCATGGTGAGCTTCCGCCACGACGACGCCGTCGGGATCGTGCAGCGGACGAAGCTCTTCACGCTCGCGGAGTCTCTCGGCGGCGTCGAATCGCTGATCGAGGTCCCGCAGGCGATGACGCATCAGTCCGTCGAGGGATCGGCCGCCGCGGTGCCCGCCGATCTCATTCGCCTCTCCTGCGGGATCGAGGATCCGCGGGATCTCGCCGACGATCTCGCGCACGCGCTGCGCTAGATCCCCCTTTGGGCGTAGTCCGATCGGCCAATTGTGCCGAGCCCCTGCGGGGGCGTAGGGTCGACCGGCCCCGGCTCCTGTCCCCCGCCCGTCCGCTCCGTGGAGCCTCCAGCAGCACCAAGGAGGAGACATGTCCCACCTCAAGCCACGCCGTGGGCGTGCGCGCGCGATCGCGATCGCGGCACTCGCCGCGTGCTCGCTGACCGCGGCGAGCGCCGCCCAGGCCAGTCCCGCCAAGGTCGGCCCGCCCAGCCGTATCACCGCGCTCGGCGACTCGATCACCCGCGGCTACAACTCGCAGGGGGCCGGCTGCATCGCCTTCTCGGACTGTCCGGCGAACTCGTGGGCCACCGGCACCAACGCCGGCGTCAACAGCTACCTCGCGCGCGTCAAGGTGCTGAACCCGGCGGCCGTCCAGTCCAATCCGACGCGCGGCAACGACGCGGTCACGGGCGCCAAGATGGCGAACCTCGCAGGTCCGACCGGGCAGGCGCAGACGGCGGTTGCCGGCAACCCCGACCTCGTGCTCGTCGAGATCGGCGCCAACGACGTGTGCACGTCGAGCGAGGCGGCGATGACCTCGGTGGCGAATTTCAGCACCAACTTCACCGATGCGATGAACCGCCTCTCGACCGGGCTGCCGAATGCGCGGATCATGGTGTCGTCGGTCCCGAACATCTTCAACCTCTGGAACGTCCTGAGGACCAACGCCAGCGCTCGCCTCATCTGGGGCCTCGGGGGCATCTGCCAGTCGATGCTCGCCAATCCGACATCGACGTCGGCCGCCGACAACACGCGGCGGGCCAACGTGCAGGCGCGCAACGTCGCCTTCAACGGCGCGCTGCAGAGCATCTGCGCGCAGTACATCCACTGCCGCTACGACGGCGGGGCGGCGTACGCGATCAACTTCCTGGCGTCCGATGTCGGGACGAACGACTACTTCCATCCCGCGACACCCGGCCAGGCCAAGGCGGCCGCGGCCGCATGGACGGCCGGGCCGAGCTACACCGACCTGACCGCGCCGACGACGACGATCAACCGCGATCGCCCCGCCGATGGCGTCGACGACTGGTACCGCAACAACGTCACGGTCAGCCTGACCGCTGCCGACGGCAACGATCCGGTCGCGGGCTCCGAGTTCTTCTACAAGCTCGATGGCGCGGCCGACCTGCCGTGGACGAAGTACACCGGCGCGTTCACGGTGTCCACCGAGGGCCTGACCGATGTGGTCGCCCGCTCGGTTGATTCCAACGGGAACATCGAGGCATCGAAGACCGACATCATCAAGATCGACAAGGCGGCCCCGACGTTCAGCCTGGGCTGCCCGGCGACCGCCACGGTCCTCGGCGATC
>JAWVFZ010000152.1:0-3048 GCA_033855555.1 Solirubrobacteraceae bacterium | reverse complement strand
GGCACGATCAACTTCCTCTTCGGCATCCCGCAGTGGGCGGTGTCCGTCGCCTGCGAGGGCATCGTCGGGGTGATCTTCGACCCGATCCGCAACGAGCTCTTCGCCGCCAGCGAGGGGCGGGCGACGCTGAACGGCACGCCGCTGCGCGCTTCGCAGCCCGCGGACCTCGCCTCGGCGCTGGTCGCGACGGGCTTCGGCTACGAGGCGTCGGTGCGGGTCGGCCAGGCCGAAACCCTGGCCCGCGTCCTGCCGCTGGTGCGCGACATCCGCCGTGCCGGCGCCGCCGCGCTGGACCTCGCATGGCTCGCGGCGGGCAGGCTCGACGCCTACTACGAACGCGGGGTCAAGCCGTGGGACACCGCGGCCGGCGAGCTGCTCTGTGCGGCGGTCGGCCTGGAGGTGCGCCGGATCGAGCCGCGCGGTGGGTTGCCGGGCGGCATGCTCGTCGCGCCGCCGGCGCTCGTCGACCGGTTGGCCGAGCTCGTCGCCTAGCTCACGCCGGTAGCGGCCGCTGCTTCCATCAGCGGGCCGGTGCGATACGGGATCTGCTGGGAGAGCGCGATGTAGCTGGTGGAGCGCCGGATCGCCGGGTTGGACAGCACACGGTTGACGATGTCCTGCAGGTGCTCGGTGTCGCGCGCGACGACGCGGCACAGGAGATCGCTCGGGCCGCTGGTCGCCGTCGCCTCCAGGATCTCCGGCACCTGCTCGAGGACGCCGACCGCGTCCTGCAGCCGTCCCTGGGTGATCTGCAGGAAGACGAACGCCATCAGCGGATAGCCCATCTGGTGGGGATCGAGCTCGGGCCCGAAGCCGCGGACCACGCCGCGCTCGGTCAGCTTCGCCAGCCGCGCCTGCACGGTGCCGCGCGCGACCCCGAGCCGCCTCGCGACCTCCATCAGCCCGATGCGGGGCTCGTCGCGCAGGAGCGCGATCAGGCGGGCGTCCAGATCGTCCACTGGACCAGACATATCGACCAGCCTACTCGCTTTTTGACTGGTCGAATCGGTCAGATCGACCGGTGAATCGCGAACGTCTTGACCATCTCTGGGACCGCGTGCTGTCCTTGTGTCGAACGGCACGACTCGGGAGATCGAAATGTTCGAAGAGGGACAGCTGTACTCGCCCGTCACGCAGCGCGACGACGGCTCGGTCGAGGTCCATCTCGGTGAGTCCCATCCCGGTTTCAACGATCCCGTGTACCGGGCGCGCCGCAACGAGATCGCAGCGCCCGCGATGGAGTGGGAGCCGGGCGCCCCGGTCCCGCGCGTGCAGTACACCGAACAGGAGGACGCGATCTGGCGCACGGTCAGCGCCGAGCTTCACGCCAAGCACGAGCGCTACGCCGTCCGCGAGTACCTCGAGGCCAAGGAGCGCCTCGGCCTCCCCGAGGACCGCGTGCCCCAGCTCGACGAGGTCACGGCGCGCCTGGAGCCACTCACCGGGTTCACGTACGCGCCGGCGCCCGGGCTCGTCCCGCTGCGCGAGTTCTACGGCTCGCTGGCCGACCGCGTCTTCCACTCGACGCAGTACGTCCGCCATCCCTCCGAGCCGCTGTACACGCCGGAGCCCGACGTCATCCACGAGGTCATCGGGCACGGCAACATGCTCGCCTCGCCGCGCTTCGCCGCGCTGAAGAAGTCCGCCGGGGAGGCCGCCCGCCGGGTCGAGAGCGACGAGGCGCTCCAGCTCATCGCCGACATCTTCTGGTTCACGATGGAGTTCGGCGTCATGCGCGAGGACGGCGAGCTACGCGCCTACGGCGCCGGCATCCTCTCCAGCTACGGCGAGATCGAGGAGTTCCGCGGGATGGAGATCCGCCCGCTGGACCTCGCCGAGATGGGCGCCATCGCGTACGACATCACGAAGTACCAGCCGGTCCTCTATTGCGCGGAGTCGATGGGCGAGCTCGAGGAGGTCGTCGGTGGCTTCTTCGAGACGGCCGACGACGAGTCGCGGGCACGGCTGCTGCCGGCCTGAGCCGCTCGTTTAGCCCTTGAGCCCTATGTGCTCGTCAAGGATCGCGACGGAGTCGCGTCTGGCGACCGACAGCGTCTTGTGGTTCATGCGCCGCCAGGACACGCCGAGCAGGTCACAAGCCCATCCGAAGAGCCCGAGGATGTCCTCCGACAGGTTGCAGAACTGGTAGCGCGGATAGACGTACTCGGTGCCGCGGATCCGTACGCGGTTGTTGCCTCGCCAGCCGTCGGAGTGGATCAGCCCGCGCAGGAACCGACCCGGATGCTGCTCGAGAGGCTCTGCTGCCAATCCGCGAGGTGGATGGGGCGGGTGTGTTTCTTCCCGGGACCGTGTTGGGGCAGCAGACGTGGCCACTGCTTCGAGTACAGGGTGACGATCACCATCTGCGACCTGGCGTGGTGTTGGATGCCTGCTCGCTGCCCGGGGAAGGCGGGCAAGTCGAGCAATGAACGCTCTGGCAGCTCGCGCCGTCTCGGCGAGGTCCGTGGGGGAGGAGCGCGCCACTCGCGAATCGTGCTCCGTGGGATTCCGGTCCGCCGCGCGATCTCGCAGTCGTTCAGGCCTGCCGCGACAAGCTCCAACACCTCCGATCGTTGCGCTGCGGGCCGCATCGGTCCGGTTTATCAGCGGCACCGGAAGGTGTTACGGAAGTGCCCGGAGTGGGATTCGAACCCACACTTGATCGATTTTGAATCGATTGCCTCTGCCGTTGGGCTACCCGGGCGGGAGCCCAATCCTAGGCGGAAGCGCTAGGAGACCTGAGCGCTGGAACCGTCGGGGTACCGTTCGACCTCGACATTCCAGGCCTGCTGGAAGCCGCGCATCGCGAACGCGATGAGGAAGACCTGGACCGGCACGATCATGAAGGTCACGAGGCCGAGGACGTTCTCGCTGAGGCCGGGGTTGTTGAACCCGGTCTTGTCGCGCGTGAACCACTCGGGTCCGGCGACCGCGGCGAAGATCAGCAGGACGATCGCCAGCGCGGCGGCCACGGGCAGGACGCCGCGGTTCCATCGCGCGACGAAGTAGGCCATCACCACGTACAGGAGGATGTAGGCGATCTGGAGG
>JAWVFZ010000151.1:0-6149 GCA_033855555.1 Solirubrobacteraceae bacterium | reverse complement strand
CGCGCGTGATGGTGACCGACCGCGTCAAGCCGCTGGAGGTGGAGGGCAAGGTCATGCACACGATCGGCCTGCCGTATCACTGGGGCACCAGCGGGCTGGTCACGGGCGACATCGTCAACGACCTCTTTCCGCTCGTGCTGGACCCGAACGTCCACATCCAGGAGGTCAAGGCCGCCACCTGCGACGTGCGCCCGGGGCGCCGCCCGCGCGGCGAGGCATTGCGGCGGTTCGTGGAGGAGGCGAGCGGCGAATGAGTGACACGGCCGGCCCACCCGCCTTCGGCACCCCACGAAAGGGCTTTTTCACCGACACGTCGATCTGCATCGGCTGCAAGGCGTGCGAGGTCGCCTGCAAGGAGTGGAACCACGTTCCGGACAGGATCGGCGAGTTCACTGGCGAGAGCTACGACAACACCCTCGACCTTGGCGCGGACAACTGGCGCCACGTGGCGTTCATCGAGCAGCGCAAGGAGGTCGACGACCTCGTGACCGCCGCGGAAATGGGCGGCCTCGCGACCTATCAGGAAGGCGACGGGATGCGGTGGCTGATGGCCTCCGACGTCTGCAAGCACTGCACGTCGGCCGCGTGCCTGGAGGTCTGTCCGACCGGAGCCCTCTTCCGCACCGAGTTCGACACCGTCGTCGTGCAGTCCGACATCTGCAATGGCTGCGGCTACTGCGTGACGGCATGCCCCTTCGGCGTGATCGAGAAGCGCAAGGAGGACGGACGGGCTTGGAAGTGCACGCTCTGTTACGACCGGCTGAAGGACGACCAGACGCCCGCGTGCGCTCAGGCATGCCCGACGCACTCGATCCAGTTCGGCGACCACGACGAGCTGCTCGAGCGGGCCGAGGCGCGGCTGGTCAGGCTGCAGGACGCCGGGCACGCCAAGGCCCAGCTCTACGGCGCCGACAGCGACGACGGCGTCGGCGGGTTCGGTGCGTTCTTCCTGCTGCTCGACGAGCCCGAGGTCTACGCGCTGCCGCCCGCGCCAAAGACGACGACGCGCGACCTGGGGTCGATCTGGGCCGCGGCGGGTGCTGCAGCAGTTGTGCTCGGCGCCGGGATCGCGACCGCGGTCTTCGGGGGACGGGACTGATGCGCGAGCGCGAGCGCCCGGTGGTGCCACGTGCCTCGTTCGCCTCGTCCACCGACGCCAAGGCGATCGTCAAGGAGCCGGCGTGGACCCCGGAGATTCCCTTCTACTTCTACGCGGGCGGCATGGCCGGGGCCTCGGCCGGCCTGGCATGGCTCAGCGAGCTGCGTGGCAACGACGAGCTGGCTCGGCGCGCCTGGGCGGCCGCGCTGGGCGGCACGCTCGTCTCGCCGGTCCTGCTCATCAGCGACCTGGGGGTGCCGAGGCGCTTCCTGAACATGCTGCGGATGTTCAAGGTGACATCGCCGATGAGTGTCGGGTCCTGGATCCTGGCGACGTTCGGCGCGGCGGTGACGTTCGCGTCGACCAGCGTGTGGTTCGGCTGGTGGGGGAGGGCGGGGCGCGCCGCCCGCCCCGCCGCCGCCGTATTCGGCCTGCCGCTCGCCACCTACACGGGCGCGCTTGTCGCCGACACCGCGATCCCGGCGTGGCACGAGGCCCGTCACGAGCTGCCGTTCGTCTTCGCCGGCGGTGCGGCCGCGAGCGCGGGCGCGCTCGCCACGGCGGCGACACCCTTGGCGTTCGCGGCGCCGGCCCGGCGCCTGGCGCTGATCGGCGCGACGCTCGAGTTCGGTGCGTCGGAGGTGATGGAACGTCGGCTGGGGGACATCGGCCAGCCGTATCGCTCGGGCGCGGCGGGCATCCTCAGCAAGGGGGCGAAGGCGGCGACCGTGCTCGGCGCAGGGCTGATCACGGCTCGCGGGAGCCGCTCGCGTGGCGCGGCCGCGGGCGGCGCCGCGCTCGTGACCGCGGGCGCGATCCTCACGCGCTGGAGCGTCTACCGGGCGGGGTTCCAGTCCGCCCGGCGCCCGCAGGACATCGTCGGGCCGCAGCGCGATGCCGTGGCCCGCGGCGAGCGCGTCGCCGCGTCGCGAAAGGTTCCAAAGCCGGTCGGCTGAGAACGACGAACGGCCCCTCGCGGGGCCGTTTGTCAGCATGCGGATGAGAGGACTCGAACCTCCACGAGCGTGAGCTCACGGCGACCTGAACGCCGCGCGTCTACCAATTCCGCCACATCCGCGCGAGGCTGGACTCTAGCGAGTTCGCTAGTCTGGGCCGCGTCCTCGCCGCCATCGTCTAGGGGACTAGGACGCCGCCCTCTCACGGCGGAAACCGGGGTTCGAATCCCCGTGGCGGTACTGCTTGAGGCCCGATAGCTATCGGGCCTCAGCGCGTTCTGGGGACGCGGGACGCGTTAGCAGGATGACGATGCGTGTGCGGTCTGCGAACAGGATGCGTCGTCCATCCGCGGCTTCGAGTCGCCGGACAGTCGGGGCGGCGGTGCGACGATCAAGCGCGAAGATGCGCAAGCTGGCATCTCGCAGGGATGACGCCGCGCGGTCGCCTCGCAGCAATGAGCCGATGTCGTGCACGCCGGAGGCCGAGAGCAGTTCGAGGCGTGCATCGAACGCGATCCGGCCGCGCAGCGATGGATCCCGCCAGAGCAGCCAGTCGGCGTCGCCGACGTCGGCGACGATGCGTGACTCGGGATCGATGGTTGCGGCCCGATGCACGGCGTCCAGGTAGCTCTGCGGATACGCGAGCTCGAACCTACTGGTCGGCCTGGCTAGCGTCACGCCCAGAGCCACGATGAGAGCGACCGCGGCCACAGCGGCGAGAGTTCGGTTCACGCTGGAGCTGACGGCGCTGGGGGGCGGGTCCGCCGGGACGATCCGGTCGACCGCGATGACAAGCACCGGCAGGGCGCCGAGCGTGAGCCAGACCATGTTGCGCACCGCTGTCGCCGCCGCGGCCAACACGACGATGAGGGCGAGGCGCTCCCACACGCTCGTGTTGGGACGAGCGCGTAGCAAGGTCCACCCCGTAAGGGCAAGGACGGCCACGAACGGGCCGATCAGAATCGGGTCGTGCGTGATCGGCTGCCACTCGGTCGCCAGTGCCTTGAACGACCCGTCGAGGAGCGTGTTGCGGTAGTAGCCCGCCGTGCCGATGCCGTACGGCGTCAGCAACAGGACCGCGGGCGGGAGCGCCGTCAGTATGAGCGGCATCGGCCACGCGCGCAGGCGGCCGAGCGCGTGGCGCCGCTCCCAGAGGAGAACGCCTCCGCGCAGCGAGATCAGCGCGGCGCCGAGGAATGCTGACCCGTGGACATTGGCCCAGACAGCCAATACCGGAAACACCAGTAGGACGCGCGCCGATGGGCGGCGGGCATCCCGCAGGAGAATCAGGAACACCGCGGCGAACAGCGGGTAGGCGAACATCTGCGTCCGTGGCTGCCAGGATTGGGCGAAGAAGGGGAACGCCGTCACGGGCATGAGAACCAACAGGCTGCGAGCCCGCGCCCCCCACCGCCACGCCGCCACGCAGACCGCTGCGAACGACGTCGCGGCCAGCACGACGGAGAGCGCGCCGATCAGACCGAAGCCGCCTACCCGGTAGAGACCGTAGGTGGCCAGATGAGCAAGCCATTGCTGATCGATCCAGCGCTCGCCGCTCGCGAGCGCGGTGAGCGTCTCGTAGCGCGGCACGCCCGAGGTCCAGACATCACGTCCCGCCGTCAGCGCCAGCCATGTGTCGGCGCGAAAGTATCCCGGGACGAGCCACAGCCGGCCCGCGGCCATCAGTCCGAGTAGCGCGCACAACAGCAGCTCGTAGGCCGCGGAACCATGCGCCATGGCGACGGCTCGACGGCGGGCCGTTACCCGCGCCGGGGTGATCGCCAGGCCTCGGTCCATCGCGGCAACGTAGGGCAGATGTCCTCTGGCAGGGCCGTGCAGAGGTCTAGTCCCGTCCTACACTTTCGTAGGCACGGGTGAGCGCCAACGCGCCAGCGTCGTGATCAAGCAGGGGTCGCGCGTGTTGTAAGGGAAGCATCCGTCCATCCACAATCTTCTGGAGGCAGGCACCCCATGAAGCGACTCATCCTCTTGCTGAGCTCACTGGCGCTGTTCGGCGCCCTGACGCTCGGTTCCGCGATCGTTCGTGCGGACGGCACGCCGGATTCCGGCACCACCGGTCAGGCCGCGTGTCAGACCGGGCAGAACGGCACGGACGACCACGGCGGCGCCGACGACCGCGGCGCGACGGCGGCCGACGACAACGGCGGTAGCCAGGGCGACGACAACGAGCACGGCTCGTCCGGCGACGACCATCTCTCGGGCCAGGCCGGCGACGACGAGATCGACGGCAACAACGGCGACGACGATCTGTGTGGCGACGACGGCGACGACAGCCTCAAGGGCGGCTCCGGCAACGACAACCTGCAGGGCGGTCCGGGCAACGACGACCTCGAAGGGCAATCGGGCAATGACGACCTCGAGGGCCAGTCGGGCAACGACCTGATCGTCGGCGGCAGTGGCCGCGACGTGCTGAACGGCGGAAGCGGCCGTGACCGCATCCGCGCCCGCGACGGCCGCCGCGACCGCATCAACTGTGGCCCCGGCGTCGACACCGTGCGCGCCGACAAGGCCGACGTCGTGTCAAGCAACTGCGAGCACGTCTCGCGCTAGACGGATGGCTGTGGGAGGGGCGGGCTCTGGCCCGCTCCTCCTAGGCTGCGCGCGCCGCGCCGTGGACCGCCGCGTAGGCGGCGCTGCGATCGGCGCGTACGCCGTAATGGCGCGCGAGTCGCAGCAGCGCGTCGGTGCACAGCGTGGCCGAGGGCTCGATGGCGGGCGACGCGCGGACGTGTTCGCGCTCGAACGGCACCATCACCATGCCGCGCCAGCTGACCGCGCCGGCGACGGGGACCAGCGCGTAGCCGCCCGGCCGCATGAGGTCCACCAGCAGCCACGCCGGGCGCGAGCTGGCCTGGTCGAAGTAGACGTCGCAGACGGCGCCGACCGAAACTCCGTCGCGGTCTGCGAGCGGCGCGCCGAACCAGGATGGGATGTCGCCCATGGCCGCAGAATTCGACGCGAGCGCGCTTGTCCCTTGATGGCCGCTTGAGGGCCCGCTCTACCCTGGGGGCGTGGCCAGGCAACCACGTACAGCCCTGCTCGCCGCCCTGGCCTGCGTCGCCGGCCTGGCTGTGACGCTCGTCCTTGCGTACTTCGCGCCGCCGTTCGGCGGTCGCGACGCACTGACGCTGCAGGGCTTCAGGGACCTCAACCGGCCGCACGTCGCGCCGTTGGTCTCCCACGTCGCGCACCTGGCTGATCCTGCGCCCTACGGGCTGATCGGGCTCGCACTGGTGCTCGCGGCACTGGTGCGGGGCCGCGCGCGCGTGGCCCTTGCGATCGCGATCGTGCTCGCGGGCTCGGTCTGCACGACCGAGACGCTCAAGCCGCTGCTGTCACACCCGCGCCCGCAGGAATGGCTGGGGGAGGGCCAGATCGCCGCTGCGTCCTGGCCGTCGGGTCATGCGACTGCCGCGATGGCCCTCGCGCTGTGCGGGGTCCTCGCGGTGCCGGCGCGCTGGCGCCCCGCGGCCTCGGCCGCGGGCGGGCTGTTCGCACTGGCCGTGTCCTACGCGATTCTCGTGCTCGGCTGGCATTTCCCCTCGGACGTGATCGGCGGCTTTCTCATTGCTGCGCTGTGGACCTCGGTCGCCGTCGCGGCTGTTGCGCGCGCGGACCAGCGCTGGCCGCGGCAAAGGGAGGCGGCCCGTCGCGGATCGTCGCCGCTCTCGGCCGGGGCGCCGGTCGTGCTCGTCGGCGCCGCCGTGGCCGCGGCGGTGCTCATCGCGGCCGAGCGGCCGCGCGCGGTCGCGACCTACGCGCAGAACCACCCGGTGTTCCTGCTCGGAGCGGCGGCGATCGCCGCACTCGCCGCGCTGCTGACTGCGGCTGCATCGACGGTGACGCGGACGTAGGGCGCGAACTGTCGCCCAAGGTTCCTTTGCTTTCGCTTTGCACGCGGAGCGGGGGGTGTGGGTGGCGTGCCGCGCGGTTTGTCTGTGGCGGGCTTGGCGTTGGTTGCTTGCATTGAGGGAGAAGGGAGTCGGCGGTGTGGTCTTCTGGGCCGGATCTTGGTCGCATATCGACCAACATCCGGCCCACAACGTGCCGGGCGAGCGCATAGGTAACGAACA
>JAWVFZ010000150.1:0-3846 GCA_033855555.1 Solirubrobacteraceae bacterium | reverse complement strand
GCGCGGCCGTGCTGGTGCTCGAGAGCGCCGAGCACGCCGCGGCCCGCGGGGCGAAGGCGTACGCGCGGATCGCCGGCTACGGCGCGTCCAACGACGCATTCCACATCACCCAGCCGGAGGAGAACGGGCGCGGCGCCATCGCCGCGATGCAGGCGGCGCTCGCCGACGCGGGCGCCTCGACCGGCGACGCCGGCTATCTCAACGCGCACGGCACGGGCACGCCGTTCAACGACCGCATCGAGACCAAGGCCATCCACGCCGTCTTCAACGGCAGCGCCCCGCCGGTGTCCTCGACCAAGTCCCACATCGGCCACCTGCTCGGCGCGGCCGGCGCCGTCGAGGCGCTGGCCTGTGTGGAGGCGGTACGCCGCGGCGTCCTGCCGCCGACGATCAACCTCGAGCAACCCGATCCCGAGTGCGACCTCGACCACATCGCGGGTGCGCCGCGCGAGGCGCCCGACATCGAGCTCGCGATCAGCAACTCGTTCGGCTTCGGCGGCCAGAACGCGTGCCTCGCGGTGGCTCGCGCATGAGCGCCGTCTTCGACGTCGCGACCGAGCTCCCGCTCGCGCGCGTTCGCCTCGAGCTGCTGTTCGATCCCGGCACCTTCCGCCCGGTGCGCAGCGCCGTCGGCGACGGCGTCGTGGCCGGCAGCGGGCGCGTCAACGGCCGCGCGGTCTGCGCGTGGGCGCAGGACGGCGGTCATCGCGGCGGCTCGCTCGGGGCCGCCGGCGGCGACACGATCGCCCGCACGATCGCCCGGGCCGACGCGCTCGGCTGCCCTGTCGTCGGCTTCCCGCACTCGGGCGGCGCGCGCCTGCAGGAGGGCACGGCGTCGCTGCAGGCCTACGCCGCGATCTTCCGCGCCCAGGCCACGGCGACCGTGCCGCAGGTGAGCGTGATCGGCGGCCCGTGCGCCGGTGGCGCGGCGTACTCGCCGGCACTCGGCGACCTGACGATCATGGCCGGGGACGAGGCGCGCCTCTTCCTGACCGGCCCGCAGATCGTCGAGGCCGTCACGCGCGAGCGCATCTCCTCGCTGGACCTCGGCGGCCCCAAGGTCCACGCGGCCACCGGCGTCGCGCAGCTGCAGGCGTCGGGCGACGTCGAGGCTGCGGAGCTCACGCGCGCGTTCCTGTCGCACCTGCCGTCCCGCATCGGCGGCCCGCTGCCGCTGCACCCGCCGCGCCCGTCCGCGGGATCGAACCCCGCCGAGACGGTCCCGGACGACGCCCGTCGCGTCTACGACGTGCGCGACGTCGTCGCCCGCCTCGTCGACGGCGGCGAGCTGCTCGAGCTCGGCCCGCGCTGGGCGCGCAACCTGGTCGTCGGGTTCGCCCGCATCGAAGGGTCGCCCGTCGGCGTGATCGCCAACCAGCCGCGCCATCTCGGCGGCTGCCTCGATGCCACCTCAAGCGAGAAGGGCGCCTGGTTCGTGGGCATGTGCGATCGCTTCGGCGTCCCGCTCGTCGTCCTTGCGGATACACCCGGCTTCCTGCCGGGTGCAACCCAGGAGCGCGCTGGGGTAATTCGTCATGGGGCATCGCTCCTTCGGGCGTTTGCCACCGCCACCGTCCCACGCGTCACCGTCACGCTCCGCCAGGCGTTCGGCGGCGCCCATATCGTCATGAATTCCCGCGACCTCGGCGCAACCCTGACCCTCGCGTGGCCCACCGCGCGGATCGGCGTGATGGGCGCAAAGCAGGCCGTCGAGCTCGTCGAGCGCCGTGCGATCGCTGCCGGCGCCGATGCGGCTTCGCTCGCACTGGACTACGAGGAGCGCCACCTGCCCGTCCAGGTCGCTGCCTCCGCCGGTCACGTCGACGAGATCGTCGAGCCCACAGACACGCGCGTGCGGCTTGCGGAGATGCTGACGTGACCCCGGAGGTCGCCGTGCGTTCGCGCAACGCCACCGAGGAGGCGATCCTCGATGCCGCGCGCCTGACGCTGGCCGACACGAGCTGGGAGCGGCTGACGATGGACGCGATCGCGCGCCGGGCGTTCGTGTCGCGCACGGCCGTGTACTTCTACTTCCCGTCCAAGGACGCCGTGGTCGAGCGTCTCGTCCAGCGCGCCTTCCACGACATCTACGAGGCGGCCGCCCCCTACCTCGACGGCATCGGCGATCCGCGACGCGAGCTGCGCACCGGCCTGGCGCGTGTCGTCGCGGTGGTCAACCGCGAGCAGGACGTCTTCCTGCTGGCCGCCCGGCACTCCAACCGCGGCGAGCGGATGCCCAAGGGCTGGCGCCCGTTCATCATGCGCCTCGTCGAGGGCGCGACCGCGCGGATCGTGCGCGATCAGCGCCGCGGCTTCGCGCCCGCGGACATCCCCGCGCGCATCAGCGCGCAGGCGCTGCTCGGCATGATCGAGGGCCACATCGTGCGCGACGTGATCATCGGCGGCGCCGACGCCAACGAGTCGATCCAGATCCTGTCGGAGCTCTGGTACCGCGCGGTCTATGCGGGCGCGCCGACGGCCACCAGGTAGAGCGCCGATCGACGCGGTCTTCGTCGCCGCGGCTTGACATCAGCGAAACGCTGGCCAGTGATCGCCCACCGCGATTGCTCCCGGACTTGCAATCGAGTGCCATGGAGCTCGTGGCCCGCTCACGCTTCGGCGCGCTCTCCGCCGTGCTGATCGCCGCGGTGGTCGCCATCGTCGCCGTCGTCGCGCTCCGCGACGGTCAGTCGCCTTCGACCGCGCCGGCCGCGCTGGCCGGTGTCCCATCCCCCACCGGGTTCGCGGAAGTGGTCGCCCGCGCGATGCCATCGGTGGTGCAGATCCGCAGCGCTCGCGGGCTCGGATCGGGCATCGTGTACGACGACGTCGGTCACGTCGTGACGAACGCGCATGTCGTGGCAGGGTCCACCCACTTCACGGTCACCGAAGCGAACGGCTCGACGCATGCCGCCACCCTTCGCGGCGTGTTCCCCGAGGGGGACCTTGCGGTCATCGACGTCGCGGGCAAGAGCCCGCCACCGGCCCGCTTCGCCGACTCCTCGCGGGTCCAGCCGGGCAATTACGCGCTGGCGATCGGGAACCCGCTCGGGCTGCGCTCGAGCGTGACCATGGGCATCGTCAGCGCCACGAGCCGCACCGTCAGCGAAAACGCCGGGGTCGCGCTGCCGTCGGTGATCCAGACCAGCGCCCCGATCAACCCGGGCAACAGCGGCGGCGCCTTGGTGGACACGAGCGGATCGGTGATCGGCGTGCCGACACTCACTGCCCTGGATCCGCAGCTTGGCGCCTCGCCAGCCGACGGCATCGGCTTCGCGATCTCGAGCAACGTCGTCCGCTCGATCGCCCCGCAGCTGATCCAGCACGGGCGCGTGCTTGTCTCCGGTCGGGCGTGGCTCGGCGTGGACCTGCGCACGCTGGCCGGCGGCGGGACGCTGGTCGCCGCCGTCGTCCCGGGCGGACCGGCCGCCGACTCAGGCATCCGCCCCGGCGATCGCCTCGTCCAGGTCGCGGGCACGCAAGCCACCACTGTTGACGCCGTCGCCCTCGCCCTCGCGGAGAGCCAGCCGGGCGCCACGGTGCCTGTGCAGATCAGCGACACCCACGGGTCGCGCACCGTCAGCGTCAAGCTCGGCCAGCTGCCGGCCGCGAAGTGACCGGCGCGGCGACGCGCTAACGCGCGCCGCCGCGGCCGTTCGGCAGGTCAGACGCCCGCCGGAGCCCCTGCCAGGATGTCCTTGACCCCCTCGGTCGTTACCGGGCGCCCGCCGATCGTCAGCTGGCCGCTCGCCATGTCGTCGCTCACGACCCAGGTCAGGCCGCGAACCGGCTCACCGACGACCGACACGATCGTCTCGGTGAACTGCTCGGCGACCTCCGCCTTCT
>JAWVFZ010000149.1:0-2792 GCA_033855555.1 Solirubrobacteraceae bacterium | reverse complement strand
CGCGCCAATGAAGGCCGTGCTCGTGCCCGCGCCGTTCTCGGATCCGGGCTGGATCTTCGAGCGCAAGCTCGACGGCATCCGCTACCCCGAGCTGGTCGAGGCCCTCGGGGTCCCTGGCCCAGATGTGGTCGCCGACGGGGAGATCGTCGCGTTCGCCCGCGGCGTGATGAGCTTCGCGCGACTGCAGCGGCGCATGCAGATCCGCGACCCCGAGCGCGCACGCCGCAGCGGCGTCGCCGTGTACCTCTATCTCTTCGATCTGCTCGAGCTCGACGGATGCGATCTGCGCTCGCGCCCGGTGCTCGAGCGCAAGCGCGCGCTGCGCCGCGCGATCGCATTCGGCGGCCGCATCCGCTTCACGCCCCATCGCGTCGGCGATGGCATGGCCGCCTACGGGTATGCGTGCGCGCACGGCTGGGAAGGCGTGGTCGCCAAGCGCGCGCAGAGCCTGTACACGGCGGCCCGCTCGCGCGACTGGCAGAAGATCAAGTGCAACCGCCGCCAGGAGATGGTCGTCGGCGGCTGGACGGCCGGGCGGGGTGCCAGGGCGCGCCTGGGCGCCCTGCTGGTGGGCTACTGGGACGGCGATGTCCTGCGCTATGCAGGCATGGTGGGCAGGGGGTTCGACACCAGGGAGGTCGACCTGCTCGCCGAGGCGCTCGAGCGCCGCGAGCGGCCCCAGACGCCCTTCGCGACCAACGAACTGCCACGCCAGGCGCGCTGGGCCGAACCGGAGCTCGTCGCCGAGGTCGAGTTCACCGAATGGACGCGCGACGGGAAGCTGCGCCATCCGCGCTATCTCGGCCTGCGCTTCGACAAGCCGGCGCGTGAGGTGGTGCGCGAAGAGCCCGGTGCGTGAGGCGTGGGAACTCCCCGACTAGGGTGAGGCGATGTCGGGAGACGGCCTGCACGGACGCGACGCCGAGCTCGAAGCGATCGCGGGTGCGCTCGACGCCGCCGCACGCGGCGGCCCGCGCCTGCTCGCCGTTCGCGGCGAAGCGGGCATCGGCAAGACGCGCCTGCTCGCGGAGCTGCGCGAGACCGCCGCCGCGCAGCGCTTCGTCGTGCTCGAGGGCCGCGCGACCGAGCTGGAGCACGACATCCCGCTCGTACCGGTCATCGACGCGCTAGAGGCGCATCTCCCGGGCGCGGACACGCTCGCGGCGCTCGGGCCGCAGCGGCTCGGCCTGCTCGCCCAGGTCCTTCCGGGGCTGGCGACGGCCGCGGCGCCCGGGCCGGTCACGGAGCGCTGGCGCCTGCATCGCGCGCTCGGCGAGCTGCTGGAGCTGATCGCCGCCGGCCGCCCGCTGCTGTTGCTCGTCGACGACGTCCACTGGGCCGACCCTGCGACCCGCGAGCTGCTCGAGCGCCTCGTGCGGCGCCCGCCCACCGACTCGCTACTCGTGGCGCTCGGGTTCCGGCCGGGCCCGGAGGCCGAGCGCCTGCTCGCCGCGCAGCGGTCCAGCGGCGCGGTGGGGCTCGTCTCCCTGGACCTCCGCCCCCTGGAGCGCGACGCCGCCGAGCTGCTCCTGGCCGCTATCCCCGAGGGCAGTGAACGCGACCGGCGCTTCGCGCAGTCCGGCGGGAATCCGCTGCTCCTGCTGGAGCTCGCCCGCGACGGCGGCACCCACGCGGTGCCCGGCGGCATCGTCGCTGCGGTGCGCGCGGAGGTCGCGTCCCTGCCCGCCGACGCGCGCGCCCTCGCGCACGCCGCGGCGATCGCGGGCGACCCGTTCGAGTTCGACCTCGCAGCGAAGATCGCCGCGCTTGACGGACCAGCCGCGCTCGATGCCCTCGATGTCATCGAGCAGCGCGCGCTCGTCCACGCCACCGAGGACGCGCGCCGCTTCGCATTCCGCCACCCCGTGGTGCGAAGCGCGGTGTACGAGGCGCTCGGCGCGGGCGCGCGGCTCGCGGGCCATGCAGCGGCGGCGCGGGAGCTCGCCCGCACCGGAGCGCCGCTCGCGGTTCGCGCGCGGCACCTCGCGCACGGGGCCGCCACGGGCGACGTCGAGGCAGCGGCGACCTTATGCGCGGCCGCGGCCGGCGTCCGCCCGCAGGCACCGGGCGTCGCCGCGGACTGGCTGCTGGCCGCGCGGCGCGCCGATCCCGCCGCGGTGGAGTCACCCGTCCTCGCGGAGACGCTCGTCGAAGCCGGCCGCCTCGAGGCGGCGCTCGATGTGGTCGACGAAGACGGCGCCACACAGGATGCGCGCCTGGCCGTCGCGGGCGCGAGCGTCGAACGACTCCTCGGCCGCCACGACGCTGCCCGGCGCCGCCTCGTGCGCGCGCTGGACGCGGCCGCGCCGGAAAGCCGCGAGGCGGCGCGGGTGCTCGCGGATCTCGCAGTCGGCGCCTACCAGCGCGGCGACTACGCCGAGATGCGCACGTGGGCCCAGCAGGTCGGTCCCGCAGACGCGAACGGCGGAGCGGTCCGTGCCGTGGCCGCGACGCTCCTCGCGGTCGGCGACGCGTTCGAAGGCGACGCCGGCGCCGTCGCGGCCGCTATCGCGCAGGCGCTGACCGTGGTCGAAGGCGCCGGCGACGACGAGCTCGCCGGCGCGGCCGAGCTCACGATGGCGGTCTCGTGGGGCCTGCTCGCGCTCGATCGCCTGCCCGAAGGGCTCGTCGTGGCCCGGCGCGTCGCGACCGCCGCGCGGCGGCGCGGCAACGGCATCGCCGCGGTGCTGCACGATCTGGCGGCCGTGCTCGCGCTCGGGCTGCTCGGGCGGATCAAGGAGGCCGAGCCGGTCGCCGACGAGGCCGAACAGGCCGCCCGTGTGAGCGGCAAC
>JAWVFZ010000148.1:0-2624 GCA_033855555.1 Solirubrobacteraceae bacterium | reverse complement strand
TGATCTACGCGCGCGATGCCGACCCCGACAATGCCGTCGTCCTGCGTCTCATGACGCTCGCGTTCTGGCAGGCCGGCAACCTCCCGGCGGCCGGGCGCTCCGTGCGCGACTGGGCGCGGCGCGATCCCGAGCGCCCCGCGCCGCACCGCGTCGCGGCGCGCATCTACGAGGACATGGGCGCGATCGATCTCGCCGCCGAGGCGGCCGACCGCGTCGCGGCGCGCGCGCCGTCGGACGCCGACGCCTGGGAGCGCGTCGGCCGCCTGCGCCTGCGGCTCATGGATCGCGAGGCCGCCCAGGCGGCGCTGGAGGTGGCGCGCCGGCTGTCGCCGACGGTCGACGGGCTGCTGGACCTGGCGCTCGCCTACCACCTCTCCGGCGACGTCGGCGCCGAGGTGGCGGCGACCGAGCAGGCCGTCGGCATCGCGCCTGAAGACGCGGTGGCGTGGACACGCCACGCACACGCGCTGGCCCGCACCGACCGCGTGAGCGAGGCGATCGCGGCGGCCGGTCGCGCGCTCGAGCTGGACCCCGCCGCGGTCGAGGTCGCCGAGCTCTTGGAGCAGCTGCGCGAGGCCTTGCCCCGGGTGCTCCCAGCGGCGTAGGCTCATACCGCCCCCGATCCAGCTGACAAGGAGGGCGGCATGGATGAACAGGCTATGAAGGAGCGCTCCCGCGAGGGCCTCGAAGCCTGGAACCGGCACGACGCCGACAGCGTCGTCGCAAACCTCTCCGACGACGCGAAGTTCATCGACGTCGCGATGCCGGAGCCTCTGCAGGGGAAGGCCGCCATCCGGGCGGTCACGCAGCAGTACCTCGACGGAGTGCCCGATCTCCACGTGGAGATCGTCAGCCAGTTCGCCCACGGCGACACCCTGATCGAGGAGTGGCACGCCACCGGCCACCAGACCGGCGAGCTCATGGGCGTACCGCCGAGCGGCAACGAAGTCGAGTTCACGGGCTGCACCGTGACGATGTACGGCCCCGACGGGAAGGAGCGCGAGATCCACCAGTACTGGGGCGTCCTCGCGCTCATGCAGCAGATCGGCGCGATGCCGACGGAGGTTGGGACCTAGGAGATGTCGTCCGAAGGTCCCCGCTTGCGGGGACCGGAGGACGAAACGCGTTCTCCCCGCTTGCGGGGACCGGAGGACGAAACCCGTAGTCTCCGCCGGTGCCCGCCACCGGCGCAGACCTGCTCGTCGCGGCGCTCGAGGCCGCCGGCGTGGAGGTGGTCTTCGGGCTGCCGGGCGTTCACAACCTCGCGGCCTGGGAGGCGCTGCGCGAGTCGCCCATCCGCCTGATCGGGGTCCGCCATGAGCAGGCCGCCGTCTATGCCGCGGACGGCTTCGCGCGGGCGACCGGGCGCCTCGGCGTCGCGCTCGTCACGACCGGGCCGGGCGCGGCGAACACGGTGGCCGCGACCGGCGAGGCATGGGCGAGCGGCTCGCCGGTGCTCGTCGTCGCAACCGACATCGCGACGACGCTGCGCCGCCCGGGCGAATACCGCGGCGTCCTGCACGAGTGCACCGACCAGCCGGGGCTGTTCGCGCCCGTCACGAAGGCTCGCTTCGCCTGGCCGCATATCCGCGAGGCGATGGCCGCCGCGCTCGAGTCGCCCACGCGGCCGGTCTATCTCGAGATTCCGACGGACCTCCTCAGCGCACCGGCGGACATCGAGGGCCCAACCGACGACAGCGCCACCGGATGGCAGGAGGGCCCACAGATCGCCGTGCCGCCGTGCGAGCGGCCGCTCGTCTGGGCCGGCGGCGGCGCGCGCGACCGCGAGGGCGAGGTGATCGCGATCGCCTCGGCGCTCGGCGCACCGATCCTCACCAGCTTCGGCGGCCGCGGGATTGGCGGAAACCACGAGCTCGCGGTCGGCCTCCCGCCGCACATCAAGGAGGCCGGCGATCTCTGGGACCAGGCCGACCTCGTCGTCGTCATCGGGTCCGACCTCGACGGCATCAACACCCAGAACTTCCGCCAGCCCCAGCCGCCGCACCTGATCGCGATCAACGCGGCACCGATCGTGAACTACCGCGTCGACGCGTACGCCGGCTCGCTGGCGTTCGAGGGCGCGCGACGGGCCCCATGGGTTGACACCGCCACGCTCCGGGCCGAGACGTTGCGCCGCCTGCGCGACGAGCACCCCAAGGAGCTGGCGTTCCTCGACGCCTTCGCGGCGGCGCTCCCGCTCGACGCCATCGTGAGCGCGGACATGTGCATCCCCGGCTATTGGATCGCAGCCTTGCACCCGTTTGCCAAGCCGCGCGAGCTCCTCTACCCGATGGGCTGGGGAACCCTGGGCTTCGGCTTCCCCGCGAGCCTCGGCGCCGCCGCCACGGGCCGGCGCGTCGTCAGCGTCAACGGTGACGGCGGATTTCTGTTCGCCTGCGGCGAGCTCGCCACCGTCGCGCAGCAGGGCCTGCCGGTCACGGTCGTGATCGTCGACGACGGCGGCTACGGGATGTTGCGCTACGACCAGATCCAGGCCGGCAAGCCCACGTTCGGCGTGGACCTGCATCGCCCCGACTTCGCCGCCCTGGGGGAGGCGTTCGGCATCCCGTCGGTGACCGTGCCCGACTTCGGCCCGGACTTCGCCGCGGCGCTGAATGCCGAGC
>JAWVFZ010000147.1:0-3036 GCA_033855555.1 Solirubrobacteraceae bacterium | reverse complement strand
CGAGGAGCTGGACATCGACTACCCGGTCTTCACGACGCGTCCCGACACGCTGTTCGGCGCGACGTTCTTCGTGGTGGCGCCCGAGCACCCCGACATCGAGCGCCTCGCCGCGGGGACCGGCAACGAGGAGGCGGTGCGGGCCTACGTGAACCGCTCGCTGAACGAGTCCGTGGAGGAGCGCGGTGACGTCGACAAGCCGAAGACCGGCGTCCCCCTCGGCCGCACGGTGACGAATCCCGTCAACGGCGAGCAGATCCCGATGTACGTCGCCGACTACGTGCTGATGGAGTACGGCACGGGGGCGGTGATGGCCGTCCCGGCACACGACCAGCGCGACTACGATTTCGCGGTCGCCTTCGACCTTCCGATCCAGCAGGTCGTCGCGCCGCCCGCGGGCGAGGAGCCGCCGGAGGGCGAGGCGTTCGTCGAGCACACGGCGGCCGAGCGCCTCGTGAACTCGGGCGAGTTCACGGGCCTGAGTGCGGCCGAGGGCCGCGACGCGATCGTCCGCTGGCTGGACGTCCAGGGCAAGGGCAACTTGACGATCCAGTACCGGCTGCGCGACTGGCTGCTCTCGCGCCAGCGCTACTGGGGATGCCCGATCCCGATCATCCACTGCGAGCGCTGCGGCTTGGTGCCCGTGCCCGAGGACCAGCTGCCGGTCGTCCTGCCCGACATCGAGGACTACACGCCGAAGGGGCGCTCGCCGCTTGCCGCGGCCGAGGACTGGGTCAACGTCGAGTGCCCGGCCTGTGGCGGCCCGGCGAAGCGCGAGACGGACACGATGGACACGTTCGTCGACTCGTCCTGGTACTTCCTGCGCTACTGCGATCCGCACAATGACGAGGCGGCCTGGGATCCGGCGGCGGTGCACGAGTGGATGCCAGTCGATCAATACATCGGCGGCGTCGAGCACGCGATCCTGCACCTGCTGTACGCGCGCTTCTTCGTGAAGGCGCTCAGCGATCTCGGGCACCTCGACATCAACGAGCCCTTCGCGCGGCTGTTCACCCAGGGGATGATCACCAAGGACGGCGCGAAGATGTCCAAGTCCAGGGGCAACGTGGTCTCGCCGCAGGAGATCGTGGCGTCGCACGGGGCCGACACGGCCCGCTGCTACATCCTCTTCATCGGCCCACCCGACCAGGACGCCGACTGGTCCGACGACGGCGTCGAGGGCGTTCATCGCTTCCTCGCGCGGCTCTGGCGCCTGTCGGCTGGGGCGGCGGAGGGGCAGGGCAGTGGCGGCGAGCAGCCCGAGTCGACCCACGGCTTTGGCGAGGAGCTCGTGCGCAAGGCGCACTGGGCAATCGAGAAGGTCACCGGCGACATGACCGGGAGGTTCGCGTTCAACACCGCGATCGCCGCCGTGATGGAGCTGACCAACACGTGCTCGAAGGCCGTCAACGACCAGGGCAACCCGGACCCGCAGGCGCTGCGCTTCGCACTATCGACGGCGAACTCGCTGCTGTTCCCGTTCGCGCCGCACGCGGCCTCCGACGGCTACCACCTGCTCACGGGCCGGCGTGTGTGGGAGGAGCCGTGGCCGGTCGCCGACCTCGCCTACCTCGTCACCGACACGATCGAGGTCGTCTGTCAGGTCAACGGCAAGGTGCGCGACCGGGTGACGGCGCCATCGGACGCCTCGCCGGACGACCTCAAGGCGCTCGCCCGCGCGGCCCCGAACGTGCGCGCGCACGTCGACGGGCACGAGGTGGTCAAGGAGATCGTCGTGCCGGGCAAGCTCGTCAACATCGTCGTCAAGTGACCTCGCGAGCGCACGGCGCGCGCTACGTCGCCGTCGTCGGATCCGGCGAGGCGACGGTGGCCGAGCTGGCGCTGGCCGAGGAGGTCGGCGCGCAGCTGGCCGACCTCGGTGCGGCGGTTGTCACCGGCGGGCTCGGCGGCGTCATGGAGGCTGCGTGTCGCGGGGCCAAGTCTCGGCTCGGGCTCACGATCGGCCTGCTGCCGGGACTGGACCGCGACGAGGCCAACGGCTGGGTCGACGTCGCGATCGCGACGGGGCTTGGCGAGCTGCGCAACGGCTTGCTGGTGCGCACGAGCGACGCGCTGGTGGCCATCGGCGGCGGTGCGGGCACGCTGTCGGAGATCGGCTTCGCGCTGAAGATCGGGCGGCCGGTCATCGGCCTCGGCACGTTCTCGGCCGACGGCGTCGTAGAGGCGTCCTCCGCGGCCGAGGCGGCCGCGCTCGCTCTCCGCTGAAGCTTCACCTTCCGAGCGAAAACCGTCACGCCGCCGCGCCTAGCGTGGGCGCGTGCCCGAGATCCCGCGGTCCCAGCTGGCGGCGTACGTCGCATTGGCGGTGGTCATCGGCCTGCTCGGCGCGCGGTACGTGCGCTCCGCGGGCGCGGGTTCGGGTGTCCCGGCAGGCGGTGTGCCGACTGCTCCGGCGACAGCGTCCAGTCAGGACAGCGGCGGCTCCGTCGCCTTCGCGGCCGGCGGGCGGCATGCGGTCGTCCATGTGGCGGGCGCCGTGCGCAGGCCGGGCGTGTACGACCTGCCTCCTGGGGCCAGGGTGCAGGACGCGGTCCGGCGGGCCGGCGGACCGAAGCCCGGCGCGAACATCGACGCCGTCAACCTCGCTGCGCGGCTCGTGGACGGTCAGCAGATCGTCGTGCCCGGGCGCGAAGCGGCGCCGGTGGCCGCGGCGGGGGAGGGCGCGCCCGGCGCGCCGCCGGCCGCCCCGGTCAGCCTGGGGAGCGCGACGCCCGAGCAGCTGCAGACGCTTGACGGCGTCGGGCCGGCGACCGCGCAGAAGATCGTCGCCTACCGCACCGAGCACGGCGGCTTCCGTTCGGTCGACGACCTCGCGAACGTTCCGGGCATCGGGCCGAAGAAGCTCGCGGCGATCAAGCCTCACGTGCAGCCTTGAGCATCGTCGGGCGCCATCCCCGCCACGCGGTTCTCGCCGCGCTCGTGGCCGGGATGCTCGCGGCCGGCCACGGGCCGGTGCTGGCAGCGGTGGTGCTCGCCGGCGTCGCGGCGGCGGTGAGGGGAGCCGCGCGCCGCCCGGCG